>CAZUCM010000368.1:0-3702 GCA_964619235.1 uncultured Terriglobales bacterium | reverse complement strand
GATAGAGCGGATTTTCCTTTTTGCCCGGGCATAGCGTGTATATCAATTCGGCAGGATGTTTTGCCGAATGGCCAGGCTGTTTCCGGGCGGTGGAAACAACTGTGGCAACCGATTTATAGACGACGAGACCGGAATGGTTGTCCTGCAGCACCTCGTACCGCATCGGCCTTTTTCTTTCTGCGTCAGGAGATGGCAGACAGATTCGAATCTTATAGAGGTGCCGGTCGACGGCCTGCAGGCGAAGCCTCGATTTGGACACTTCAAGATACCGCAGAATGTGACCTTCCGCAGGCTCCTTGGTCAATTCAATTACCACATCTGCCAGAAATCGCGAATACTCCGAAATGGCATTGGCGGGAGATGCGCTCTGATCATGGCGTTCCGCCGTGATCACGGCCGGAACGTTCTGGGAACGGAACAGAGCAAAGAGCCGGTAAATATCATTGCGCTCCAAAAAGGAAGTGGCGATCGCATTCAGACTGTCAAGGAAAACTACCGGGGCGATACAACCCTTCTCCTTCACCTTGTCCTTTGCCTGGGAAAGCATAAAGGACAGCTCCTGGAAACGGTACTCGAAGGCCTCCGCAGCCTCCTCTTCCTTGCTCTTCGTTTCAGCGGCCCCGCCTTTATACGACGTCTCTCTTTCCGCGACAATCGGCAAAGGTGAAAGATGACACAGGTTGATCTTTCCTAACTCCACTTTTCCATCAAGCTTGGCCAAATCCACAACTTTAGCCATTTTGCTGAAGCCGAAGGATCTACTGGTTGACTTCAGACTGTCAGATGACTGTTCCAAACTGTAGAAAAAGGCGAGAGCTTTACCCTGGTCTTTGTCTTTACAGCTTGCAATTCGGGTGGCAATCTGCAATGCCAAGGTCGTCTTCCCAGTCCCCGCCGCACCCAGAATCAGGATGATCGGTGCACCCCCATCAGCACCGCCATCGATTCGAATGTTGCCGTGCCGGACAAGAATATCGTCAAGATTAGTGTCCTGAGTCCTGAGATAGATTTCAACGTTCGCTCTTAGCATATATAACCTTACGAGGATCTTTGAGTATTTTCCCCAAATAATCTGGACGCCAATTATCGCGGTTCACTGTGATCTCAACCAAGTCTTTGGCATCGTCGGAGATGATTCTCAACACATCATCCAGTTGGCCCATCCGCTTGATCACCCATTTGGTTTTGGGCTCAAGCGGCTCCTTGATCGCTCCGCCAATGGCGCTCCATCGGAACTTCTTGTGCGCCAGAGTACCGCGCACCAGCTCGGTAATTTCGGCAAAAAACAGCTCCGTTTTCCCCGGTTTGAGAAATTCAGGCATAGTCGCCTTATCTTCCAAATCTTCCAACACTTCTTGCAGCGAAACCTGTTCGTTGTACTTCTCCGGATTGTGCAATCGCCGCCCAGCAGTCTCGATAAAGACCCTTTCGTACTCGACGTGCGCGACTTTCAAATGCTCACCCCACGCGGTAAGGGCAGATTGAGATTTCTCTCCGGTATCCACAATATGCTCAACGAATTCCGGATCTTTCTCCAGTTCCTCGGGCACATGCATGATGACGCACTTACCTTCGGGGCAAAACTCGATGTCGTGAATGCCCCTGCGGAACGCTTTTCCCAACTGGTGTGCGCTCCGGTCACTGAGGATGTATTCGTCGTACCAGTGCTGCCGTATCGCGCGAGTCCAGTAATTTTCCGTCTCGTCGGCAATCCGCAAAATGGCAGCCAGCAACGGAACCCGCAACCGGCCATAAGGTTCGAGAGAGGTTTCGCTGAAACCGGGCTTTGTTTTCTGAATCGGACATCCTGCGGGAAGCTCCGCCACCGGCTCTGGAGGTTTATCCAGTTGGTGCCAACAGGCAATCAAGCCACAGTAATGGGCAAATTGCTCGTCAGGCAATCCGAAGATCGGCCATAATTCCTCGATCAAATGCTTACTCAGACAAGCGTGCGTGCCTTGGCTCTTCTTAAAGCGACCCCGGTCCTTACAAATCCCTCTCTTGAGTAAGGGACACGGCTCTGGACCCTTCCGTTTCACCCGGCCGCATTTCGGGGCGGGCTTATCACGATCATCGGAAACCGGGCACATTCGCGTAATCTTATCCGGCACGATGCGTCCCAGATCGTGCAGCAGAATACTGGCCAGCAGCAGGAAGACTTCGCCGTCGCTGAACTCCTCTTTCGAGGCATCGGGAATCATTTTGTCGGCATTGCGCTCGACGTTGCTGAGGTGGATATAACCGGCGTGCGAACCGGCATCCGGCTTCAGCAGGTGAATCCAATCTTCACAGGCGCGCCGGCGAATCTCTTCGAGACGGGAATGCAGCGTGGGATTTCTTTTCTCCAGCAACTTGGCAAACGTGATTTCTGGCATTGTTTTGTCCGCCGCCGGGCGCGCCATGACAATTCTCCCGCCAAGCGATTTCAATTTGCGTCCGAAACGGCTAGGTCGCGTGGGGCCCGGGGCCGGCCAATGCGAAGCTCCGCACTGGTTGGAGGAATGCAGCTATTTGCCAACCTTAGGTTGTTGGGCCAAAATTATATTTGGGTTCGTGGGAAGACGCAAAGCCGGAAGCGAAACGGGCCGGGCGCGCCAGCCTTCGGCTTCATACACGAACTTAAGGAAACCGGGGGCCAAGTGGAGGCGCAACGCACGCCAGCTGCAGCGCCATCTCTCCTCCCCGGTCAGGCTCGTCGGCTACTTCTTCTTTCCCTGTGCCGCGACGGCTTCCATGGCCGCTTTGATCTTCGCCGGATCTCCCAGGTAATAATGTTTTATGGGATGGAGCGATTCGTCGAGTTCGTAGACCAGCGGGACGCCGGTGGGAATGTTCAACTCCGTAATTTCGGCCTGCGAGATGTTATCCAGATACATCACCAGCGCGCGCAAGCTGTTGCCATGGGCCGCGATAATTACGCGCTTGCCCGATTTCACCATGGGCGCAATGGTTTGGTGCCAGAGCGGCAAAAAACGGTCAACCGTGACCTTGAGGCATTCGGTCACCGGCAATTCCGCCGGGGAGAGCCCGGCATAACGCCGATCGTGGCCCGGCCAGCGCTCATCGGATTTCTCCAGCGGCGGCGGTGAAATGTCGTAACTCCGGCGCCAGATCTTCACCTGGTCCTCGCCGTACTTGGCGGCGGTTTCGGCTTTGTTCAGCCCTTGCAGCGCGCCATAATGCCGCTCGTTCAGGCGCCAGTCGCGGTGCACCGGAATCCACATCAGATCCATCTCGTCCAGAATGGTCCATAGCGTCCGGATCGCGCGCTTGAGCACCGAGGTATAGGCCACATCGAAGGTATATCCCTCCTGCTTCAGAACGCGGCCGCCTTCCACGGCCTCGCCGCGGCCCTTCTCGGAGAGATCCACGTCGGTCCAGCCGGTAAACCGGTTCTGCTTGTTCCAGTCGCTTTCGCCGTGACGCACCAATACCAGTTTGAACATCGCTCTTCGCTGCCTCCGTTAGAAGATTACCTTACAGGAGTTTCAAGTTTCCAGTTCCAGCCGGAAATGGCCCGCACGTTCTTGCTTGAAACTCGAAACTTGAAACTTGAAACTGATCGATTGACCGGGATTTTCCTGGCCTGTAGACTCGAAGTGAAGCACAATTCTTAACGAGAGTTTTCCCGTGCTTGGCCCGCCTGGGGGCGGTTAGCTCAGTTGGTTAGAGCGCCTCGCTTACACCGAGGAGGTCGCAGGT
>CAZUCM010000367.1:0-3710 GCA_964619235.1 uncultured Terriglobales bacterium | reverse complement strand
AATGTTGCACCAGTTCGCGCATGCGTTCCATGGCCTTGACCACCGCCTGCGTGCCGGAAGCCTGCTCCTCGACGGAGGAGTTGATTTCGTGCGTGATCTCATTCAGACGGGTGGTGGCGCGGGCGATTTGCGTGGAGCCGTGCGACTGCTCGTTGGTGGCCGCGCCAATTTCCTGCGCGAACTTGTATACCTCGGTGACGACGTTGGAAATCTTCTTGAGCGCGCCGCCGAGTTCGCCGCCGAGCAACAGACCCTCATTTACGATGGTCGTGCTCTTATCCATGTTCTCGACCGCCTTGCGCGCTTCCTTCTGGATGCTCTGGATCAGTTCGGAAATCTCTTTGGTGGACTGAGCGGACTTTTCGGCCAGCTTGCGCACCTCGTCGGCCACCACCGCGAAGCCCAGTCCATGCTCGCCGGCACGGGCTGCTTCAATCGCGGCATTCAGGGCCAGCAGGTTGGTCTGTTCCGCAAGATCGTCGATTACCTCGATGATCTTGCCGATGTCGTCGGCGCGTTGTCCCAGCACGCCGATGATTTCGGCGGAGGAATGAATGGAGGTGTTAATGCGGTTCAGCCCGTCCGTTGCCTTATCCATGCTGGAAATGCCGTTTTGCACTTCCTGGCGCGAACGGTTGGAAATGTCGAGCAATACCTTGGAGGTATCGGCCACCCGCTGGATGGAAGCGACCATCTGATCGATGGAAGACGACGTATCGCTGACGCTGGTAGCCTGCATCTGGGTGCTGCGCACCATGTTCTGCACGTTGATACTCATTTCGTGCATGGTGCTGGTGACCTCTTCGATCGCCGAAGCCGACTGAACGGATACCTTGGCCGATTCTTCCGAAGCGTTCGCCACCTGGCCGGAGCCGCTGGCGACCTGCGCGGCGCTGTCGCGCACGGTGCGCGCCAGGGATCCCAAACCTTCCGTCATGCGGGCAAAGGCCTGGCCCAGCACGTCGCGCTTGGAACGGGGTTCCACTTCGTTCGATAAATCGCCGCCGGCGATGGCCTCGGAGATGGCCGCCATCTCATTTAAATAAGACACCATGCCGGAGAAGGAACGGCCCAGATCGCTCAACTCCTGAATCTCGTCCTGCCCCATAATGTCCATATTGTGATCAAGACCGCCGGATTCGCCGATGTCTCGCGCCACCGCAATCAACCGGTGCAAGGGTTCGCTGATGGCTTTCGCTGCGCGGTAGGTGATAAAGCCGCCCGCCCCGAGGACTGCCAATATCGCCAACAAGCTGATCCAGGTGGTCAGAGAAGAGGAGAAGTCATCGACCTTGCGGCTCTCCACCAGTTGCTCTCTGGCGGGAGCCTCCGCCTGATTCAACAATGGATCGGAATTCCCGGCCGCGTCGATTGCCATCTGGTTGCTGAAAAAATCGTGCAGGGATGCCATGGTGGCTTGTCCGGAGGTGACTGCCCGGCGTTTTTCCATCAGTGGTCCGGCGAAGTTCTGCAGCCAGTTCGCCTCGGAGTCGCTGAACTTCCTCAGCGCGTCCAATTGACTGTCGCTGATGGCTTTGCTCTCCGCATCCTTCAGGTCATCGGAAAGCTTTGCGCTTCCCGTACGGAGGAGTTCCGCCTCGGATTCCTTGCCATCGATCAGGAAGTTGCGCAGTCTCACACGGTTCACGAACATCTGCCGCCGCACCTGTTCGCAAGACATCAACACTTCCGTGGCACTGTTGGTGTCGTGGCGGGCGATGTGTTCGCGCCGGACCGAGAAGAAGTTGATCGCGAACAGCACCAGCACGATAACCAGGATTTTTCCGAAATTGACGTAGAGCGTTTTACCGATCGACATGCCCACTGCCTCCACATTTCCGGCGTTGCTTTGCCGGATGCCCCTTTACCCTTCGGTGCAGATTGGGGATCTTGCGCCGGCGGTCCGAACACTGAAACTCTGCCAACAGGGCCCCTTGGGCAGACCGCCACCCACGAGGGTAGTGTGCACGACAGTTGCCAGGATGGCGAGAATGCCGATTTATTGCAGTTTCTTGATGGAAGTACCTTAAAACAAAGAGAATATACTTAATGTCGAAGGGCGGAGAAAGTCGCCGGACGGACGATTGCGTCTCAAGCGAAGCTAATATCTCCCTAATGTAGTCTCAGCTTGAGACTGCGGGGGTGTCTTCGCGTGCACTTTGGTAACTTGGCACATGGCTCTAATACGCTTGACTCAATTTGAGATTGCAAGCTACCGTCGAGTTGTAAATTAAGGAGAAGCGCTGTCGCAATTTGCGCCATTCATGCCGGACGCGACCAATCCAATTGAACAAGCGGCCGATGCCGCGGATGCGGAAGATTTGCAGCGCATCGATGCGGTTTCCCAGCAACTGACGGCGGGACGCCGTCGCGGGGAACTGCTGATTCAATGTGCCGAACTGATGCATTCTCATTCCGACGCGGCAGCGGCGACCAACCAACTGGCGGAACAAGCGCGCAAACTGGTTGATGCCGCATTGGTTGCGGTGATTCTGCAACAAGGCGAACGCCTGGTGATGCATGGGGTTTTTGCCGAGAAGGCCGCCCTGGCCGAGGCCGTGTGGATGCAGAGCGCAGCGGGAAACTGCCAGTTCTGCGACGAATTTTGCCGGCAGGCGATTCAGAGCGGCAAGCCGGTGGTGATATCTCCCGACCAGTTGTCGCATTGCCCGGATGCCCTGAGCGGAAAAGAAGTGCTGATCGCGCCCTTGCGGACCACGCGCACCACCGGTGCATTGGTGGTGTTTGCGGGTGCGCAGACTTTCTGCGAAGAAGAAATTTCCCTGATTGATGCGGTGGCCCGCTTTGGCGGGCTGGCGATTGCCAATGCGGAGTTATACGGCACCGCGAACGACCGCGCCCGCGAACTGCAACAGCTGCTGGAGATCAGCTCGGAGTTGGGCAGCGTGGGCGAGCTGGACAAGTTTCTGGAGAAGTTTGTGGTGCGGGCCGCCAGCTTCCTGGGGTTCACACGCTCCTTTATTGCTTTGGAGGAGGGGGACGGCTGCCAGGTTTGTTGCGTGGCGGAAAACGGCGTGGCGCGGCCGTTGCACTGCGCGGTGCCGGAGAAAATAGCGGCGCGGGTGATTGCCCAGGGCGAGCCGGTATGGAATGACGATGTCGCCGAAGGCATCAGGGGTTCGCACGGCATCGCCCGGATGTTCGCATTTCGCCAGTATCTGGCGGTGCCGCTGCTGGGCGCCGATCAGCGCGCTTTGGGGCTCCTGTGTGTGCTCGACCGCCTGGACGGAGGATCGATCACTCCCCAGGACGTGCGCCGGGCGCAGGCTTTGGCCGCTGAAGTCGCGGTGCGGTTGGAGGCGACCCGTAATTTTTCCCTGGCCGAACAGCATCGCCGCCGGGCCGAGGACTTAACGGCGATTGCGCTGGAACTGAATTCATCGCTGCATTTACCGCAGTTTGCCAATAAGTTTACCGAGCGAGCGGCGGACATGTTGCATGCGCGGACCGCCATGCTGGCCCTGACGCACGGGGACGGCCTGGAAACGGTGGTCTTCCACGAACCGGTTCCCGGGCCGCAGCCGCAAGATCTGCTTCGCCGCCTGAATCTGGCGTTGAGCAAGCTGGCGAAAGCAGGCGGCGAGACGATCCATACCGCGCCCGCCGTGGAACTGTTGGGGAAAGAGCTGGCGGCAGCGCTCGGCTGGAAGACGCTTACCCTGGCGTGGCTGCGCAATGACGAACTCATT
>CAZUCM010000366.1:0-3718 GCA_964619235.1 uncultured Terriglobales bacterium | reverse complement strand
ACCTGGCCAACCGGGAAGCTGACTATTGCCAGACGTTGTTGCAGTTGTTTGAGCTTTATTATGCGGCGGGAAATTTTCTGAAAGCCAGCGATTGCCTGGATCGCGCCGCTGAAGTCGATCCTTACGTTCCGGGTCACAAGAAACGGCTGCAATTGCTCCAGGGAAAGGTGGACGAGAATCGCCTGCGCAACGTAGCCACGCGATTGCAGGGAGCACTCACGGCGCCCACCAAGCCGGAGGTGACCGAGGACGAACCGGCGCCGCCCGAGGCCGAGGCCCTCGCCGGCGAGGAACCGACGGTGCTGGAAGACCTGATTCTGCAGGCGGAGATTTTTCTGCAGTATTCGATGCGTCCGCGGGCACTGGAGCGAGTGGAACGCATACGGGCGCTGTTTCCCGGCGAAGAATTGAAAAATGACCGGCTGCGCGAATTATTTGCCGGCCTGGGCCTGTTTGTGCCGCCGGCGCCGTCGGGCGCTCCCGCGGCCGGGGTTTCCGCGAATGAGGCGGCCGCGGATGATATCGCGCGGATCACGGGAATTACCCGCAATATTTATCGCCAAGGCAGTGCCAAGGCCGTGCTGTTTGCCGCGGTGAATGAAATTGGCCGTCATTGGTCCGCCAGCCGCTGTGTGGCGATGCTGTGTACGCCGGGCAAACCGCCTACCATGGCACTGGAATACTGTGGCGCCGGCGTTGAGCGTTTTAACGTTCATGCCATTGTCAAACTGGTGGGGATTCTCCAGCCCTTGTTGATTGGTTTTGGCCCGGTGACCGTGCAGGATGAAACCATTCCGCCCGCACTGGCCGCGCTCAAGCAGTTTGCCGTGGGCTTGGGAATCAGCTCGCTGCTTACCGTTCCGCTGATTGAGGGAGAGGAACACATCGGACTGGTGTTGCTGGCTCAGTGCGGCGCCGGACGTAAATGGCACTCCAGCGATACGATGGTTCTGAAAACCATCGCCGATCAGATTGTGCAGGCGTTGTCCAACGCCCGCCTGCGCAGCCTGGTCAAGAACCTGGCGGTGAAGGAAGAAAAATCCGGCCTGGTAAAGCGCTCCTCCTATCTTGATGTCCTGGTGTCGGAAGTGAACCGGGGATTGCAGCAGAATGCGAAGCTGTGCGTGGTGCTGATGCATGTGGGAGGAGTTGCGGAACTGGTGCGCCAGGCCGGGGAACCGGCGGTGGAGCAGATGTTCGAGCAGATCGGACAACTCGTCTCCTCCCGTACCCGGCAGACCGATGTGGCGGTGCGTTACGATACGGCGACCTTGGCCCTCATTCTGCCGGATACGGACGAAAAAAGCGCGCTGCTAGTGGTGCAAAAGTTCCGCGCATTGCTGGATGGACTGCCGGTTCCAGGCGGAGGAGCGCCGCTGCCGCTGTCCGCCGGGGTGGCGGAGGCGATCATGCTGTCCCGCTTCGATCCTGTCGATGTGGTGACGGAGGTGATCAACCGGGTGGAAGCCGCTCTGGATCTGGCGCTGGCCGAGGGAGGCAACGGCGTTCACGCCCTTGGCCCGGCCGTTGCCGTTTAGGCGCGGAGCCTGCGAATCCTTGCGACACAGGGATCGCCGGTTGCGCGGAGGCGGAGTGATAGCGCCGGGAACCCGGCACGGCGCAAGTTTCCGGATGCGATGTTTCCGCGTAAGTTCGTGCAGCCAGATTTGAGTTTCATGCGTCTGTTATACAGGGGGATTCATGGCTACCAGCGGCGTTCGCAGGATGCGCTACCGTCGACCGGCGTGTCCCTTCTGTAGCTACGAGGACCAGGTGGTCCGCATTGTTTATGGCCATCCCAGTCCGGAACTGATCGAGCAGTCGCAACAGGGCGAAATTGCCCTGGGAGGCTGTTGTATCGGGCCGGACGCTCACCAGTGGTATTGCCGCGGCTGTTTGCGCAGCTTCAATGCCCCCGATTTCGCCGAAGCGGCGGAATCAGGCCGCTGACCGTTTGTCGTTCCGCGAGGGCATACGCATGGT
Organism: uncultured Terriglobales bacterium; assembly: GCA_964619235.1. Taxonomy (GTDB): domain Bacteria; phylum Acidobacteriota; class Terriglobia; order Terriglobales; family Acidobacteriaceae; genus CAZUCM01. The sequence continues at coordinate 1,735 of CAZUCM010000366.1, read as the reverse complement.
TTCTGCCGCCGTATCCGGACCGTACCAGAACATTCTCTTCGAAAAGAAGGGCGCCATCGCCTATGTCTCGGTGAATCGCCCGCAGGTGCTGAACGCGCTCAATCATGCGACCCTGGAGGAGTTGTACCTGGCTTTCTCCACGATTAAGAACGATCCGGAGGTGCGGGTGGCAATCTTGACCGGCGTGGGAGAGAAGGCCTTTATCGCCGGCGCCGATATCAACGAGTTGCAGAAGCTGGATGCCATATCCGCGAAGCGTTACGCACAACTGGGACAGTCGGTGGCCGAACTTCTGGAAAATTCGGGTAAACCCGTGATCGCCTGCGTAAATGGCTTTGCGCTGGGGGGTGGCTGCGAACTGGCAATGGCCTGTACTTTTCGCCTGGCCGGCGACAATGCCAGATTCGGGCAGCCGGAGGTGAGGCTCGGCATCGTTGCCGGATTCGGCGGCAGCCAGCGGTTGCCGCGGCTCGTCGGTAAAGGGCGGGCTCTGCAAATGCTGCTTACCGGCGAGATGATTCCGGCGCAGGAAGCCTGGCGCATCGGCCTGGTGAACGAGGTGATTGCGCCGGCGGAGCTATTGCCGCGAGCCGAAGCCATTGCCCAAAAGATCATTGGCAATGCTCCCTTGGCCGTTCAGTGGACGATGGAGGCGGTCAATCAGGGTCTCAGCATGCCGCTAAGCGAAGGATTGTCCGCGGAGGTGAACTTGTTCAGCCTCAGTTGCGCGACCGAGGACAAGACGGAAGGCACTACGGCGTTTCTGGAAAAGAGAGCGGCAAAGTTCAAAGGGAAGTGAGCGTTTCCCGCCCCACTTCCCCGGTCCTGCCGCCAGAGTCGTTCCACGTCATCCCAAAGCGGCGAAATATAGACCTATAAGAACAAAGGCATTCAGGAAAATTGCCACGGACATGGTTGCGATCAAAAACCACCTGCTGGGTATTGCGAACAGATTCTTGTACTTTGCAAAATTGAAAATGGCAACCGCGATAGCGACCGGCGACGCCAGCAAAAACCAGCCGCTCAAAACCTCAGCGAAACTTAAACGAGACCAGAATGGGATATCACTATCAATCGGAAATGCGGACAGGAAGGCGGCAAAACCAAGCAAAGCAGGAAGGCACCAGCCAAGAACGTTCAAGGCTTTGCCGCAGTTAGAAACTGCACGCTCAGAGTGCTGTTTGGAGTTCATTGTTTTTGCTCGCAAGAGATAGTTCTGTGGGGCCGGGAAGACAAAGACAAAGGAAGTTTATTGAGAATGTCCGGGTTTTTGCAAGATTAGAATTGGGATTAAAATGGTTAGTTCGCGACGTACTTGACGCATTTCGCCCTCTGAAATCCCTTTCGGAACTTACCTTCATTCGCGTGGCTGTCCACCACGGTGTGACCGGCGTCGCGGGATCGCTGGTGCCGGGCTGGATGAAGGCGTCCCGGCTTGCCAGGACTTCGCCAGGACTCCGGAAGAGGCAGCCGGCCGGGAACGGGAGACGGTTTTCTCTTGAAACTTGAAACCAGAAACTTGAAACTGGTTCTGATGATCAAGAGCATCTATTACGTTCGTATAGCCAAAGAAGAGAAGGATTTCCAGGCATGGCGGCGCTTCTTGGAGGAGCTGGGGCTGGATCCGGCGGAGGACTGGGAAGGACGGCACAATCGGGGCGTCCTGTTTCGTACGCCGCAGGCCGGCATTGAAATCGGAATGGGCGGCGATTTTCCCGCCACAGACCTGATTCTG
>CAZUCM010000365.1:0-3732 GCA_964619235.1 uncultured Terriglobales bacterium | reverse complement strand
TCCTGCTCGCGCTGCCGGCGCTGGCTTTGGAACCGGACCGGCCTTTGGCCGAATACGGACATCGCGTCTGGCTGTCGTCGCAGTCTGGCCTGCCGCAGGATAACGTCAACTGCATCCTCCAGACCCGCGATGGGTACCTGTGGTTCGGCACCAACGAAGGCGCGGTGCGCTTTGATGGCGTGCACTTCACCACCTTCGATCATTTCAATACGCCCGAGCTCAGGATGAGCGCCGCCCGCACCATGATTGAGGACCGGGAAGGCAGGCTCTGGATCGGCAGCAACAGCGGTCAAATCAGCTATTACAAGGATGGCCGATTTACTCCGTTTGCCTGGAGTATCGAACCGGCCAACATACTCGCCATCTTTCAGGACCATGAAGGAAGCATCTGGTTCGGCACCGATGACGGACTGTTTGTGTACCGCGATGGGCAGGTGAAGGAAATTGGCGCCAAGGATGGCTTGACTTCGCGGCAGATCTGGGCGATCGCCGAAGATTCCCGCCAGCGCCTGTGGATCGGCACCGGTGGCGGCGGCTTGCTTTACTGGCAGGGAGGGAAGCTGATTCCCGTCCCCCGCGGGGAATCCGGTGATTTTGTAACTTCCCTGGTAGTCGATGGAGAGAATCTGTGGGTAGGGGCGCTGCCAGGCCTGCACCTTCTCCACAACGGCGTTTCACAAAGCTTCCCCGCCCAGTCCGCCTTGTCCCGGGAGTCGATTGCCTATCTCTATAAGGACCGGGAAGGTTATTTGTGGGTGGGAACCAGACACTCCGGACTCCGGCGGGTCAGCCCGCAAGGCGGAGTCTCCGCCTACCGCAGCACCGGCCGGCTCTCTTCCGACGAGGTGACTTCGATTCTGGAAGACACGGGTGGGAGTCTATGGATCGGCACCCGGGGGGCCGGCCTCAATCAGCTCCGCGACGTATCTGTCCAGACCATGGGCGCCCGCGAAAATCTGGACGGCTTCAACCGCGCCCTCATTCAGGATAACCATGGCGATATGTGGATCGCCACCAATACCGACGGCCTGCGCAAGATTCACCATGGAAAAGTGGAGGCGGTCGGCGGCACCTCTTCCGCCTTTGTCCGGTCGCTGTTTGTGGACACGGACAATTCGCTGTGGGTGGGCACCGATCAGGGAGAACTGAATCACATTCTGCCCAACGGCCATGTCCAGGTGTTTACTTCCAAAGATGGTTTGATCGACGGCAGCGCCAAAAGCATGATTCGCGCCCGCGACGGCAGCCTTTGGATCAGCACCAGTCGCGGCGTCAGCCGCTACTTCCAGGGAAAATTCACCAACTTTACCGTGGCCGACGGCCTGGCCGGCAAGGAGGTGGCGCAGATTCTGGAGGCCCACGATGGCACCTTATGGTTTGCCACCAGCGGCGGCCTCTCCGGCTACCGGAATGGCAGGTTCTTCGCCAGCATTACGGACAAGGATGGTTTTTCCAGCAAACTGCTGCGCTGCCTGTATGAAGACAAGGAAGGTGTGCTGTGGATCGGCACCCGGGATGGCGGACTGAATCGCCTCAAGGGAGGAAAGATCACGGTTTACAATCGCGCGGCTGGTCTGGCCGAGGATGTGGTCTTTTCCATTCTCGAAGACGACCGTCAGAACCTGTGGATGAGTTCCACGCGCGGAATCTTCCGCGCCTCAAAAAAAGAATTGAACGATTTCGCCGAAGGACGGATTCACTCAATTACCTCAGTGGCCTATGGCGTGGACGACGGCATGCTGGCGGCCGAGTGCAGCGGAAATGTTCAGCCCGCCGCATGGAAGGCGCGCGACGGCCGCCTGTGGTATCCCACGATTAACGGCGTGGCCATTCTGGACCCCGGCCGCGCCCGGGCCGATTCCCCGCGCAAGGCAACCATCCTCGAACAGGTCCTGATCGATAAGCAGCAGATTCCGTTGTCTTCCGCGGCTGTGGTCGTACCGCCGGGTCAAGGTGAATTGGAGTTCGAATATACGGCAATTGATTTCACCGCCCCGGAGAATATCCGGTTCAAGTACAAGCTGGAGGGCTTTGACCACGACTGGGTCGAGGCCCGATCGCGGCGGGTCGCTTATTACACCAACATCCCGCCGGGCAATTATCGCTTTCGCGTGGCCGTACTGGGCGCGGGGCAGACGGAAGCGGATACCGCGGAAATCAGCCTGCGCCTGCTGCCCCATTACTACCAGGCGCGCTGGTTCTGGGCCGCCTGCCTGCTGCTGGGCGCCGCCACGGCTTTTGGAATCTATCGCTGGGTCTTTCTGATGGCCGTGCACAGAGTGGCACGTGGCTGGCTGCAAACTGAGAATGACCAGCGTCAAGCGCCACATGGGGAGTTTGGCGCCCACCAAACCGCTCCGGCCGGGAGTCCGCCGGAGCCAGTAGGCGTCTACGACAAGTCCTCCAGCTGATCAGAAATCGAGCAAATGAGTAATCGGGTAATTGCCACGCCCAATTCTTCGACCGGGTTCAAATGACTCAATTCCCCGATTACTCAATCGATGGTGTTCTCCATACCTTCGTGGTGAATCTGTAACTTCGCCCTCGCCCTCCTCAACAACACCGCGTAGGCGCATCGCGGTTCACGGCGGCCGCCGTCATGGCCGCCTGTTGCGGCGAGCCAAACGACGTCAACGGCACCGGGGCGCCGTGCAGCGTCTTCCACACCCGTATCGCCGCGTTCGCCAGCACCAGCACTACGCCCACGACAAAGATGACCATCAGCGTGGAATCCAGATATCCCTGGAAGTGCGTATTCGGCTTGTAAGTCAACGGCCAGAAAATGTTTTTCACCGATAAAACGCCCGCCGTAACCGTGGTGATACCGACAAAGACCATCGGCAGCGCCGTGATCAGGGCATACTTGGCCTTTCCCATATTCACCAGGAAGGTCGTGGTCACCGCCAGCGCGATGGTAGCCAGCAACTGGTTCCCGGTGCCGAATAACGGCCAGATCGTGGAGATGTTTCCGGTGTAAATCAGATAGCCCCAGGCAAACACGATCAGCGTGGTCGCCACCAGATTCCCCGGCAGCCATGCCGTATTCGCAAAAGGTTTGTAGGCCTTGCCCAGAATCTCCTGCATTACGTAGCGGGCTACGCGCGTGCCCGTGTCGACCGTGGTCAGGATAAACAGGGCCTCGAACATGATCGCGTAGTGGTACCAGTAGCCCATGAGTTTGGCCATGCCGGGCAGTCCCCGGAAGATCTGGGCCATGCCCACCGCCAGCGAAACCGCGCCGCCGGTTCGGCCGGCCAGTTTCTCGCCGATCTCGCGCGAGAACATATCCAGATTGACCGTGGTCATGCCGAGCTTCTGGAAAATTTGAGGCGTGGCATTGATGGCAAAATAATCGCCGGGATGCATCGAGGTCGCGGCGATCAGCGCCAGCACTCCGACCAGGCCTTCCGCCAGCATGGCGCCATAACCGATGAAGCGCGCATCGCTCTCCTTATCCAGCATCTTGGGCGTGGTGCCGGAGGACACCAGCGAATGGAAGCCGGAGATCGCGCCGCAAGCTATGGTCACGAACAGGAACGGAAACATCTTGCCGGGAATGATCGGCCCGCCTCCATGAATAAACTGCGTAACCGCCGGGAACTGAATCGTGGGATGAACGATAAATACCCCGACAATCAGAATCGCAATCGTTCCCAGCTTCATGTAGGTGGACAGATAGTCGCGCGGTTCCAGCAACAGCCACACCGGCAGCACCGAGGCCACGAATCCATA
>CAZUCM010000364.1:0-3735 GCA_964619235.1 uncultured Terriglobales bacterium | reverse complement strand
CTCCACGCGAGGCAAGGAAAGGGCTGAAGCCGAAGTTGCCCGCGAGTTGCTCGATGAAGGCCGCGGGGCCACGATTGGGCAGTACCGAACCGTCGTCAAGGCCGTGCAATCGTCGGTCGTGGGCGTGAAGGCCTCGCGGAGCCTTGACGGACAGGAGAACGACGAATTGTCGTCTTTCCTTTTCGGGCCGGGACGCGGATTGCGCGAACAGGACCAGGGTTCCGGCGTGATCGTCGATGCCGAGGGGTACATCATCACGAATTACCACGTGGTCGATCGGGCCTCGGAATGGCTGGAGATCGCGCTTCGCCCCCCCTCCAGCATGAAGGCGCCCGAGGATCGCCGCGGCGATGAAGGCTCGGGCACGCCGTGGCCGGCGGTGGCGGCGCTTTCCTCCGCGATTATCGATTTCACGGGTTTTCTGCGGCAATTCCGCAATAAAATTCTGCCCGACGGTACGCTGGACGACCGAGCCTCATCCGAATTGGCGCGGGTGCGCCGCGAAATCGATCGTCAGAAGCGGCAGATCATGGATTCGCTGAACGCCTACGTACGCCGGCTTTCCGATACCGGCGCCGCACAGGAGGAGCTGGTTACCATTCGCGGCGAACGCTTCGTGATCCCCGTCAAGGCGGAACAGAAGCGCCGCGTCGATGGCGTTGTGCATGGCGTAAGCTCCAGCGGACAGACGGTGTTTGTCGAACCCCTGGAAACCATCGAGCAGAATAACGAACTGGTCAAGCTCATGGAAGAAGAACAGGCGGAGATTTATCGCATTCTTCTGCACATGACGCAAAGCATCGCCGAGCTGGGATCGGCGATCCTGGCGGCTGCCGATGCCATGGCGGAGCTCGAGGTGCAGTTTGCCAAGGCGCGCTTTGCCCAGGATTATCACTGCGTAACCGCCCACGTCAGCCGCGGGGAGTTGCGGTTGCACCAGGCGCGGCACCCCCTGCTGGAGCGCAGCCTGCGGACGCGGGGCGGCAAGGTGGTGCCCATCAGTATCGAGTTGGGGGAAGCCGGGGCGGATGGCGAAAAGAAGTCGGCCGGCCGCGAGCTGATCATCACCGGGCCGAATACCGGCGGCAAGACGGTAGTGCTGAAAACCATTGGCCTGCTGGCGCTGATGGCACAGTCGGGCATTCCGGTTCCGGCTGATCGCGCCGAACTGCCGATTTGCGATGCGATTCTTGCCGACATTGGCGACTACCAGTCGATTGAAGAAAATCTTTCGACCTTTTCCGCCCATGTCACCAACATCGATCGCATCTCGCGCACGGCGACTGCGCAGTCACTGGTTCTGTTGGATGAGTTGGGGTCGGCTACCGATCCCGAGGAGGGCGCGGCGCTGGCTGTGGCCATAGCCGACCATTTCTGCCGCATCGGAGCGTTGACCGTGATTTCCACTCATCATACGTCCCTTAAAGTTTATGGCGCGAATACCGCCGGAGTGATCAATTCCGCGGTCGGCTTTGATGAGCGCACCCTGCAACCGACCTACGAATTGCGCGTGGGCGTGCCGGGAGCCTCGGCAGGCCTCAATATTGCCCAGCGGCTGGGGTTGAATCCGGAAATCGTGGCGGCGGCACGGGCGCGGCTGGGCTCGCAGACGCAGGATGTGGGCGAGTTTCTGGACCGGTTGCACGCCGAGCTGCGTCAGGTGGAGCAGGAACGGGCCGCCATGAGTCTGCGCCTGCAGGAACTGGAGCGCGAACGTGAGCGCCTGGCTGCCGAAGGCCGCCGCGAACAAAAGGAAAAAGTGCGCGAACTGGAAGGCAAGATCGAAAGCCTGATGAAGGACTTTGAATTCCACGCGCGCGAGGCGGTGGCGGCGGTGCAGGACCGCGCCGCGGCCTTGAAGCTTTCCAAGGACGCCGAACGGCGGATTGCCAAACTGCGCCGCGAATTCCGGGAACAGTTCAATCAGTCGGTGGTGGCGCACGCCACCGGCTCCGACCAGGGCGATGCGGCGGCGCAGCCGCACGTGGTGAAGCACGTGGCGGTCGGCGACATTGTGCGGCTCAGGTCGCTGGCGCGTACCGGTTCGGTGTCGCGCCATCTGGATGACGATACCTTCGAGGTGCAGGTGGGGCCGATGAAGATGAAGATTCCGCGCGACGACATCGCCGAGGTCCTGAACAAGTCCGCCGAATCGCCGGTGAAAGCCGCGCGGGCCAGGGGCATATCCGTGTCGCTGGCGGCCGAAGACGCCGGCGCGCCGGTTGAAATCAACGTGATCGGCCAGAACGTAAGCGATGCCACCCGCGAAGTGGAGAAGTTTGTCGATCGCGCCTTTCTCGCTGGGTTGACGCGCCTGCGCGTAATCCACGGCAGCGGTATGGGCATTCTGAGGAAGGCCCTGCGCCAATACCTGAAGACTCATCCCCACGTGGCCACGGTTTCCGAAGCGCAACAGAATGAAGGCGGCGGCGGCGCGACGATCGTCGAGCTCAAGGAATAAGTTACGTGCAACTTATGACGGTTCCCGCCATACCTGCTTCCGTCACGCTTTCCACGCGCGCCGTTACCCATTGATTTGGCGGGAAATGGCCAGGGATTTGCAGCTTCAGGTAATTGTCGGTCAGGGCTTCGGTGCAGCCGTCTTCCTGTTGATTCAGCGTAATGGCCGTAATTTCCCGGTGCAGGAAGGAGCGCATAAAATTCAATTTTTTCTGCGCGGCCAAATCCCGCAGGATACGGTTGCGTTCCTTAATCACCGGTGGCGTGATCGGTTGCGGCATCTGCGCCGCGGGCGTGCCCGGACGGGAGGAAAAGGTGAAGACGTGCAGATAGGTGAAGGGCAATTGCTCCACCAGCAGGCGCGTGGCCTCAAAGTCCTGCTCCGTCTCGCCAGGGAAACCGACCATTACGTCGGCGCCAATGGCCGCCGTGGGCATGGCCGCGCGAATGCGCTGCAGACGATCGGCGTAATGCCAGGGCCGGTACTTGCGATGCATTTGCCGCAGCACCCGGTCGCTGCCCGATTGCAGTGGGACATGCGCGTGTTTGGCGATGCGCCGGGAATCCGCCACCAGAGAGATCAACTCTTCGCTCCAGTCCATGGGCTCGACCGAAGAGATGCGAAGCTTTTCCAGGGAGGTCTGCTCCAGGATTCCCCGTACCAGATGTTCAAAGCGCTGCCGCCCCGGAAGGTCGCGTCCCCAGCGCCCCAGGTTGATGCCGCTGATCACCACCTCGCGATAGCCCGCCTCCACCAATCCCTGCACCTCGCGGATTGCCTCGGGCAGTTCCAGCGACCGGCTGCGGCCCCGTACCGCGGGGATAATACAAAACGAGCACCGGTTGTTACATCCGTCCTGCACCTTCAGATTGGGTCGCGTCTTGGCGCCGGTTTCGAACACCGGGGCTCCCACCAGTTCCGTATGCGCGAATATATCTCCGATATAAATTTCGGCGCCTGATGTTTCTTCGGCGTTGGACGGCGGACAGCAGACGGGGGATGCCGGCAGGCAGGCAATGTCCGCCAATTCCGTCTTATGCGAATTTCCGATGACTGCGCTTACCCCGGGAATCGCGGCAATCTCGTGCGGAGCACGCTGTGCGTAACAGCCGGTGACCAGTATCCGGCAGCCCGGATTCTGGCGGTGGATGCGCCGGATCGCGGAGCGAACGTCGTGATCGGCGGCGGCGGTGACGGTGCACGTGTTCAGAATCACCACTTCGGCATATTGTGCTGTGCCGGCAGGCGTGAAGCCGCGCTCCTGCATCTGGCGC
>CAZUCM010000363.1:0-3745 GCA_964619235.1 uncultured Terriglobales bacterium | reverse complement strand
CCGCCGCGCGCGTCGCTTTTTGCCTTCCTGTTCAACCACACGGTTACCGGGCAGAGTGCAAAACCTCAGAAGCCCCCGCCACCGCGCCCCGAGCCGGATTGCCCGGAAGTGGAATTCAGGAATCAGGCACAAATCCGGCACAAACCAAAAAGCCCCGGATAACCTCTTTGGGTTATTCAGGGCTTAAAGCTTATGGTGCCGAAGAAGGGACTCGAACCCCCACGACCTTGCGGTCACATGGACCTGAACCATGCGCGTCTGCCAGTTCCGCCACTTCGGCCTGATGATGTAAGCGCCCATGATGCGGGCTCTATGGAAGATTTCGCTTAACAGCGCCTACATTGCTATTTTACAAGCGTATGCGCATCTGTCAAACTGGCGCAGATGTGAGGGCGAGGAAACGCCGGCATTTTCCCGTTTTGAATCCGGCTGATTTTCAAAATGGCCTTCGGTAAACAACGTTCTGCGTGCTGCGCCATCCAATCAGAGTGGGTACAATAACCCGATAAGGGCTGTGGGGTTTAATGATGGCGCCAGGTGAGACAGGAATCGCAATGATGCCAACGGAAGTCACTACTCGATTGCGCGCGTTAGCGCACGATTTAAGCAACTCCATCGAGACGATCATGCAGGCTTCCTATCTGCTGACGCAATGCAATTTGGACGACAATTCCAAGAAGTGGCTGGAGTTGATCGATAATGCCACGCGCGACGCGGCGCGAATTAATCGCGATATTCGCGAGATTCTCCGTGCCCAGAGTGCTGCCGGCAACCCGTAAACGCTCCGCTAACGGCGGTCCGCAGCAGCGGAATTCGCGGTGCGCGGCAGCGGCGGTACTGCATGAATCACGGAGATTCGGCATATTCATGAATCATTTTCAGCAACGGCGGAATCTATAATGAGCGGTTCCAGCTGGCGCGGCCGCGTCTGGCGGAACAGGCCTCAGGAATTTCGCAGTATACCCAACATCATTTTGTGATCATAAGGAGATTAACGATGGATCGTAAGGCAAGTGCGACTTGGCGTGGAGGACTCAAGGACGGCAAGGGCATTCTGAACAGTCCCAGTGGCGTGCTCAACAATACCGCGTATTCGTTTTTGACGCGGTTTGAAAACGAGCCCGGCACCAACCCGGAGGAGCTGATCGCCGCAGCCCATGCCGGCTGCTTCAGCATGGCGCTCTCCGCGCAACTCGGCGGCGCCGGCATGGCTCCCGAGCGCATTGACACCACGGCCACCGTCACCATGGAAAAACAGGATGCGGGCTTCGCGATCACCAAGGTGCATCTGGTATGCCGCGCCAAGGTTCCGGGCGCCGACGCGCAGAAATTTCTGCAGACGGCCGAGGCGGCCAAGAGCGGCTGTCCGGTCTCCAAAGTCCTGAATGCCAAGATCACGCTGGATGCGCAGCTGGAGAACTGATCGGGACTGTTTCCGCAGGAGAAAAGAGCGGATGTCCGCTTACGCCTCCCGCGGTGGAAGTGCCGGAATGAAGCTGGCGCTTCCACCGCGATTGGCGTTGCCCAGTTGTTTCTTCGATGCCCACTATTTTCCCATAAGAGAGCTGGGATGCGAACCGGCGCCCGCTACTCTGTATTCCACAGCAGCGAATAAATGTTCTCTCCGGCCACCAATCGCTGCAGCGCGCGCAATTGCGCGGGGAAGTAAAGGAATCCGGTTTGCTGATGCACGCTGAAATGCTCCAGCACGCGCTGGGTGACGGGGCCGCCGCCCCGCAGCCGGTACGGTTCCAGCATCCGGTTTAACTCCTCCGGATCGGCCGGCAAATAGCAGGGCCGTGGGGAGCCCCAAGCCAGCCGCAACAGCGCGCATAAAGTTTCGAACTCGAGCAGAGGAAGGCCATCTCCCCACTGCGGATCGAAGGGAAAGAACGGATACGGATTCTGGTTCATATCCCGGATTTGTGGCTGCGGCCACATCGGCACCAGCGGCGGCGTTCCGCCTTTCGGCATAATCCCTCCCCGGATTCGCACGGCTTCCACCTTCAGCATTGGCTGTGCGGGCGGGAATTACAATCGGGGATTTCACTCAGAAGGAACGAACCGCGTTCATCAGGGGAAACTTGCGGAACTATCGAACTGCAAGACGGGCTAGCTGCGAGACGGGCCAGCGGGGAGACGGGCCATGACGGCGGCAGCGGAGTCCTCCAGCGGAGCGTCGCCGCGGACAACCAGATCGGCGAACGAGCGGGTGGGATACACGTACTTTTCCGCCATGGGCCGCACGGTTTCTGCATACTGCCGCCGTACCGATTCCGGCGACCGGCCACGTTCCTTCCCATCGCGCAACAGACGGCGTTCGAGGCAGCTTTGGTCGTCCAGGTCGACGTACACTCGCAGGCTGAGGAGATTGCGCACCTCCTCCCAGTGGAGCAGTAATAAACCTTCGACCAGAATGACGACGGCGGGGGATACGGCTTGCAGCCTTCCGGTGCGGAGGTGGGTGGCGAAGTCGTAGACGGGGCGGGAGATCGGGTGGCCCTGTCCGAGCGCGGTCAGATGCCGGACAAAAAGATCATGATCAAGAACCTCCGGCAGGTCGAAATTGCATTGCATGCGCTCGGCCGGTGGCAGGTGGGACAAGTCGAGATAGTAGCCATCCAGCGGCAAAACGGGCGCCGCCAGCAATACCGACAACCGGCGCGACAACTCGGTTTTCCCGGCGCAGGAAGGGCCGGCAATACCGATGAGAAAAGGGAGATTGCCAGTTGTGCTCAATTCGACCTCATTCGTTCGCCGTCTTATTCATCAGATCTTCTCGGGAACCGGGAGAATGGCGCGTGTTCCCGGCGGCTCGATTCCGACGGGGCTGAAGAGGCTGCTGAAAAAATCGATATCTGCGCGACTACGGCCCTCAGCCGCTAAAGCGGCCGAGGCAAACAAACGGCTTACGGCGCGGCTGAAGCCGCGCCCTTTCAAAGAAACGGCTGTATAACGAATTTTTCCGCAGCCTGTAAAGCCCGGCTCGAAGGAAGCCCTGATTCGCTGGCCTAAAGGCCAGCGTTTCCACCGCTGCGTCGTGCCAACATCTTTCATGAATGATCCAGGCTAACAGGGCTAACTGAATTCCGCGCTATAGCTTTTGCAGGGACTCCGCGAAAGGAGGCCGTGCGATGCCGCGCTCGGTAACAATGGCGGAGACGTATTTTGCCGGCGTCATGTCGAACGCCGGATTCTCTACCAGAACACCTTCGGGAGCGATGCGTTTGCCCGCCAGGTGCGTGACCTCCGCGGCCGAACGCTGTTCGATGGGAATCTGGCTTCCATCCGGCGTATCCAGATCCACGGTAGAGAAGGGCGCGGCCACATAAAACGGAATGCCGTGTTCTTTTGCCAGAATGGCCACCGAGTAAGTGCCGATTTTGTTGGCCACATCGCCATTTGCGGCAATACGGTCGGCGCCGACGACCACGGCTTTGATTTTTCCCAGGCGCATGATGGCGCCGGCCATATTGTCGGAGATGAGGGTGACCGGAATGCCATCCTTCATCAATTCCCAGGCCGTCAGCCGCGAGCCTTGCAGAAACGGCCGGGTTTCGTCGGCGAATACGCGAATCTGTTTTCCGGCGGAAACCGCCGCCCGGATGACGCCCAGCGCGGTGCCGTAGCCGCAGGTGGCCAGCGCTCCCGCGTTGCAATGGGTGAGCACGCCGCCGGATGCGGGCATCAGTTCCACCCCGAAGCGTCCCATGGCTTCATTGGCGGCAATATCTTCGGCATGCAT
>CAZUCM010000362.1:0-3763 GCA_964619235.1 uncultured Terriglobales bacterium | reverse complement strand
TGCCAGCACCCAGATGCACAACCACACGCCGGAGCGGGTGGCCTTTCTGGAACAGGCCGGTTTTCAACGCGCCATTCTGGCTCGGGAACTCGATCTGGAACAGATCCGGGCCATCCACAAGGCGGCGCCGGCGATCGAGTTGGAATGCTTTGTCCACGGCGCGTTATGTGTCTGTTATAGCGGCCAGTGCGGCCTCAGTTATTCCCTCGGCGGGCGCAGCGGCAATCGTGGCGAGTGCGCGCAGCCGTGCCGCAAGCGCTACGACCTGCTGGATGCCGATGGCCGTCTTCTGGCGCAGGGACTCCACTTGCTATCCATTCGCGATCTGAATCTGAGCGACCATCTGGACGAGTTGCTGGATGCAGGCGCTACCTCGTTCAAGGTTGAGGGACGGCTGAAAGATGCCTCTTACGTCTCCAACATAGTGGCGCACTATTCGGCTCGCCTGGATGCATTGGGCGTGCGCCGCAGCTCCTCGGGCCATAGCACGGTAGACTTCCATCCCGATCCCGGCAAAACCTTCAATCGCGGCTTTACCGATTACTTTCTGCATGGCCGGCGGGCCCCGATCGGATCGCATCGCACCCCGAAGATGACCGGCGAGTCCATGGGACGCGTGGAGGCCGTTCGCGGCAACAGCCTGGTGCTGCCGGCTGGCCCAGCGCTCCATAACGGCGACGGACTTTGCTTTTTTGACCGCCAGGGCGAGCTTCGCGGCAGCCTGGTGAATGAGGTGAACGGCCGCCTGATTGGCCTGGAAAAGATGGAAGGGCTGGAGCCGGGTATTGAGATTTACCGCAATCACGATCACGAGTTTCTGGCGGAGGTGGCCCGCAGCCGAAAGCAGCGGCGTATCCGCGTTTCTCTAAGTTTGCGGCCGGGGCTGGAACTGCAAGCGCGCGACGAGGACGGCAATACCGCGGTCGCCTCGCTTCCCGGCGCGCCGACGCCGGCAACCAATCCGGAAGCGGCGCTCGCCATGCTCCGCCGTCAATTGGAAAAGAGCGGTAATACGGAGTTTGTCTGCTCCGGCGTCGAGGTCGAAGTGCCGGAACCTCCTTTTCTGCCGGTTTCGGCCATCAATGCTCTGCGCCGCGAAGTGCTGGATCGCTTGCGCCAAGTGCGCGCGCAAAACCGACCCCGTCCGCGGCCCTGGCATGCGGGTCCGGCCTTGGTTTTTCCGCAGAAGGAATTGTCGTATCTGGGAAACGTCTTGAATCAGCGGGCGGAGGCATTCTATCGCCGCCACGGAGTGACGCAAATCGAAGCTGCTGCCGAGTCCGGCCTGGACATGCGCGGCCGTAAGGTGATGACGACCCGCTATTGCATAAAGGATGAATTGGGATGGTGTCCGCGGCAGCCGGGGTCGCCGCCCATGAGCGAGCCGCTGATATTGCTGGATGAGGAAGGCAATCGACTGGAACTCCATTTCGACTGTGCCCGCTGTGAAATGGAAATCTTCTTGCGTTTACGAAACCGATAAATAGTATGGAAGCGATGAAGGAGCGATTCATGTTCAGTTCTCATATCCGCAAGGTGCAACTGGCAGCGGCATTGATTCTGTTGGGAGCCGTGGGCCTGTCCGCATCGGATGAAAAAAAACCGTCGATCCCACTGCCGAAATCTGCCACGGCGCACGTCAAACTCCCCGGCCATACGATTGCTCCCGCGGTTCCTGCCAAGGGAAAGACCGGTGGCGCCGAACCGGCAGCGCACGCTGGTCAGCCGGCGGGCAGCGCCCATTCTGCTCACGCCGCCAACGGCACAGCTCCTCATACCACCAGCACACCGTCGAATCGGCCGGCAACGGGTGGGCCTGGCGTGAATCATCCCGGCGGACCTGGAAATGCGAATATGGTAAGGCCGGGCGGACCCAATGGATTACATCAGCCGGGACCGCCTCGGCCCGGCGCGCCGGGCCTCAACCCGATGGTGCGTCCGGCCAGATTTGGAATCTCCGGCCGGCCAGTCCCCAGGGGAAGCCGCGTGCAGCGCCTGAATAATGGAAGTGCCCTGCAACGCCGCCCTGATGGCCGGGTGAGCGATGTCCACGATGGGAATCGTGGTATGGACATTCATCATTCGCTCAACGGGGGGCGGCAAGTGACGGTGGTGCGCCCCGATCATTCGCGGATTGTGGTGGAGCGCGGCCGCCCGGGATTTGTGGAGCGGCCCTATGTGTATCGCGGGCATGATTTCGCTCAGCGCAGTTACTACTACCACGGACATATGTACCACAGCTACTATCGCGGCTATATGTATCGCGGTGTTCCCATCCGCGTATATGCGCCGGTTCGCTATTATCCCGTCGGATTTTATGGCTGGGCTTATCACCCGTGGGGAGTGCCGGTGATCTTTTCCTGGGGATGGGGCGGCGCTCCGTGGTATGGCTACTACGGTTTCTATTTTTCCCCATACCGGACATATCCGGACGCGGCTTTTTGGCTTACGGATTACATGATTTCCAGTGAGTTGGCCGCTGCCTATGAAGCGGGAAGAGCCTCTGCCCAGACCGCGCCTGCACAGCCCGCCGGAAACAATTCTCCCGCGCTGACGCCGGAGGTGAAACAGCAAATCGCCGACGAAGTCCGGAACCAGATTGTTCTGGAAAACGCCGAAGCGGAACAGACGGCCGCGAACCAGGACGTGGACCCGGCCTCCAGTGGGATCGCCAGAATGCTGAGCGACGGCCACGCCCACATTTTTGTGGCCGACGGCGACTTGGACGTAGTGGACGCATTCGGAGCGGAGTGTTCATTGAGCGACGGCGACGTGTTGCAGTTGATTACGCCACCGCCTCCCATAGCTCCGTCGGCCCGGCTGATGGTGCTGGCCAGCAAAGGCGGAAATGAATGCGCCAAGTCCTCCACGGTCAGGGTGACGGTGGCCGACCTGCAGGAAATGCAGAATCACATGCGCGAAACCATCGACCGCGGCATGGATGAGCTGAAGCAGAAGCAAGGCCATGATGGACTGCCCGCTGCGCCTCCCTCCGCGGCTGCCGCGCCCACAACCGCCCCTTTTGCAACCCTCGCGCCGCCGCCGGACCCGAATGATACCAACGCCATCAATCAACAGGAGAAGGCGGCCGATCAAGTGGAACAGGACGTCACCAGACAGGCCGAACAAGCCCCTCCCCCTGCCAACTGACCAGCCTATGACCAGCCCATGACGAAGACCGCCGCATCCGTGCGGCGGTCTTCGTCATCATTCTGGATTTATTGGGGAACGAATCTGGTGGGCCCGCAAGGATTTGAACCTTGGACCAATGGATTATGAGTCGGTCGCCGGAATCCGCCAGTCGCCCCCCTCTTCTTTTAAATTCAATCGATTATGCGGGAAGCGCCGGACTCGAAGCCCGAGGCAAGTGAGGGTGAGTGAAGCTGAATTTGGGCGTGTCAGTCACGTTTCGGTCACGCCTCGGAGTGTGGTCAAGAAGACCAAACGCTGGCAATCCGGGGGGACGACGGAACCATTGACCTACGGATTATGAGTTGTACTTTCCGAGGGGCCGCCACCTGGATTCAATCAATTGCAGGTGGAAGATTGCCTGCCGAGTCGGGGAACGGGGCCTGATTCGGGGCGTAATTGGCAACACCGTGACAACGTGGTGACCACATCCATAAGGCCTCCTCACGGGTCGTCGCAGTCGGCTCGGGACGACGGTTGCGGTAGATTCGCATTCGAGAGCCCTAATCCTGGTCTTGCAGGGTATTATGCGCATCGACCGGGTGGCTATACGCACTTCGGCTCAAACCGAGCC
>CAZUCM010000361.1:0-3773 GCA_964619235.1 uncultured Terriglobales bacterium | reverse complement strand
TTGAGTTCCGGCATCAAGCGCAGAATGGTCCCCACCGTTGAAGCAAAGTAGGGCTGCGCCATAGCCCCCCAGGCCAGCAGACTGACGCGGCCGCCGGGCTTCAATACGCGCCGCATCTCCCCCAGAGCGCGCGGCAGATCGGGAAAGAACATGACTCCCAACCGGCAAGTAACGCGATCGAACGAAGCATCGGGAAACGGGAGTTGCCCGGCATCCGCGGAAACAAATTCCAAATTCCGCAGGCCACGCTCACCAGCGCGCTGCTCGGCAATTCTCAGTGGCGCGGATGAAATATCGGTGGCCACCACCCTGCCGCTTCCGCGCAGCTGTGCCGCAATGGAAATGGCGGGTTCACCGGTTCCGGAAGCAACATCGAGCACTTCCATGCCGGCTTCAACCTGAGCCTCGGCGACGATCGCTTCTGTAATTGCCTGTCCCATAGCCGCCGCCTGCCGCCGCCAGCGCTCGCTGGCATCCATTCGCACCGGACTATTCCAATTTGATTCTGTGCTCATGGCACCATTATGCTCCCACCAAGGTTGTAGAACTTCGGTAACTCTTCGGCGCCATAACGGTTCAGCAGTATCGCAACTATCTTACTGAGGCCGGGTTTCACCGTAGCGAGAGAGTTGCTGCTGCCGAGACTTCTGCCAGGAGACGAAGCAATGAATAAGATTCGCGTGGGATGTTCTCTGATTGTATTGGCCGGGCTCGTGACCCTGGCTGCGTGTGGAAGTGGTAACAGCGCTTCCACTTCCACTACATCGCCTAACCAGACTACAGCTGCAGCCCAGTTGGGCACGGTGAGCGTAGTCGTGAGCGATGCATCTACCGATGACTGGGCCCTCATTGGCGTAAAAGTATTAGGAATTACCCTGACCCCGCAAGGCGGAGGCACGCCGGTAACAATTTATACCGCACCTTCGCCCGCCCCTTATTTGAACCTTGTGCAATTGGATCAATTGGGCGAAATCATCGGCAACACCCAGGTGACGCCGGGCACTTATACCAGCGCCACCCTGACAATCAGCGGAAATCCGGGGGACGTACTGCTGACGACCTCCGCTGATCCCGAAGCCGGCGTTCTCGCCGACGCAGGAAAGAGCCAGCCAATCCCATCGAACCAGATTCAGATTCAAGGCGCCACCGGAAACAGTGGCAGCAAGACGGTGACCGTCGGCGTCAAACTGGATTCTCCGTTGGTCGTGACTGCCAGCCAGACCAATGCCCTGGATCTGGAATTTGACCTTTCGCACCCAGCCTTCATCGTGGAGCATAAACCGGCTTCCGGAAACACGATCTGGAGCGTTAACTTTAATGGGCCGGTACGCCATCATCCTTATGCCGACTTTACGCGAATCGTCTTACGCCACCTTTATGGCCAGGCGAGTAGTGTTTCCGCATCCAACAGCACGCTTACCGTTACTCGCCAGTTCCCCACCGAACCGCCGGTGACCCCGGAAACGGCAGTGGCTTCGTCGCAGACGCTGCCCATTCTCGCCGATTCCACCAATGGCACCATCTACTACAATGTGGACGCCCAGGCGGCAGGCGTTTCCATTAAGGACTTTTCCTCGATTGCCGGCTCAATTCCCAACAAATATGTGCGCATCGCAGCCCGCTATCAGTCCGATGGCTCGCTGGTAGCCGTGCGTATCTGGGCCAGCAGCAATTTCAATTCGGTATGGCTGAGCCCGGAAGGCCACGTACTGCACGTGAATTCGAGCACCGGCGTGATCACCGTGCAGAATGAGTTGGGCCTGGGCACTCCCGTGACCGTAACCAGCGCCACAAGCTTCTACTATCGCACCCCCTGGAAGAGCCTTTCGGACGCCACTCCCATTGCATGCGCCATCTGTGCCGTGACCGGGCCTCAACTCTTATCAGCCGGCAACGAGCAGTTCGTGCGCGGCTTCAAGGTGCATGTCAGCCTGGATCCGGCAATTCCTTCCAACGCGCAAAGCGTGGATATCGAGATTGCGAAGTACGATGGCGACCTTTCGCCGGTCGTTGCCGGCACCAGCTTTCAGTACCAACGCACTTTCAGCACCTCGACGGACGATTACACGAAAACGCTGAATTACCTTTACAGCGGATCTGCGAATGGCACGGATCCCAACACGGGAACGGCGATTACCGGTTTCAAGTGGTGGGATTTCGCCTTCCCGACACTGCTGGAAGACTCTGCCAATAATAAGAATCCGATCACTGACTTCGAGAGCGCCATCAAGAACGGCACGGCTAATTTGCCGGTTTGGGGCGTCAGCTATGTCACCTGGAACGATACGGCCGCGGCCAATGACTGGTCGGCGCTGTGGACAGTTCTCGAACCAACTCCGCTGGCCCTGGGCACGGTAAGCAGCCCATGGTCGCCAATCACCGGCGGCCTGTTCGCCGGCGGCACCTTTAACGGTGGCACTTTCGCCGTGACCATAAGCGGCATAACCAATCCGCTGACGGTGGATGTAAATACCGCCTCCGGTTCCGCACCCCTCGTCTATCAGGTGGATAACACGGCCGGCATAGTCACGGTGACCGCGGTGGATATCACCACTACGGCGATCCAGAACAAAATTGCCAATGGCTTGCCGGTGAAGATATACGGCATTCCTCAGTCGAATGGGAACGTCTACTCGTATGTGATTTTCTATTACACCGGTGTCGCGCCTACCGACTAATCTTTTCCACTTCCCTCTTACAGCCGCCCCGCTCCGCGGGGCGGCTTTTTTGCGAAGCGGCCGTCAGCAAATGCGCGGCAATTGCTCGCCGCTGAGCATATCCAGCACCCGCTCCGTACCCAGGCCCGTTTTGAGCACAACCGTCCCACGCGGAGTCTGCGCGACATGTCCGATTCTGGCCGCTGCGGCCGACACTTCATGCTGCCGCATAATTTCGAGCGCCCGGCCGGCCTGTGGTTCCGGAAGAAATGCGATGAATCGCCCTTCATTCGCCAGGTACAGCGGGTCAAAGCCGAGGATCTCACAGGCTCCGCGAACATCCTGGCGCACGGCGATCCGCTCTTCATCCACCGCCAGATGCACACCCGCCGCCTCCGCGATCTCGACCAGTGAGGTCGCCAGCCCGCCGCGCGTAAGATCGCGCAGGCAGTGCACCGCGATACCGGCCTGCAACAGCGCAAGCACCGGCGCGGCCAGCGGCGCGCAATCGCTCTGGATGTCGCTCTCAAACTCCAGTCCGGCGCGCGTCGCCATCACCGCAATCCCGTGACGGCCAATGTCCCCGCTGAGCAGAATGGCATCTCCCGCACATACCGTCGCCGGAGAGATCGTCTGCGGGTGTTCCACTACTCCGACGCCTGCGGTATTGATGAAAATGCCGTCGCCCTTGCCTTTATCCACCACCTTGGTATCACCGGTGACCACCTGTACGCCGGCTGCTTCCGCGCACCGGCGCATAGAGCCGACAATTTTTTCCAGAATTTCCAGCGGCAGTCCTTCTTCCAGGATCAATCCGGCGCTCAAATAGAGCGGGCGGGCGCCGCACATGGCCAGATCGTTCACCGTGCCGTTCACCGCCAGCGAGCCAATATCGCCTCCGGGAAAAATCAGCGGCTGCACCACATAGGAGTCCGTCGTAAAGGCCAGGCGCGTCTCCCCGACGGCCAGCAGCGCGCCGTCGTGGCGCGTTGCGAGTTGTGGATTGTGAAAAGCGGGCAGCACGTAATGCTCCAGCAGATCGTGCATCAGCCTTCCGCCGCCGCCATGCGCCAGCATCACCTGCTTGCCCTCGTCGATGGGCCTCGCACAAGCGAT
>CAZUCM010000360.1:0-3782 GCA_964619235.1 uncultured Terriglobales bacterium | reverse complement strand
CGCCTTCTTTTCCGGCGTGTTGAAGCACCTGATCGAACAGGACTGGCTGGACCATGACTTCATCGCCAGGCGGACGGCCGGCTGGGAAGCAACCGACGCCAAGATCCGCAGTCTCGCCTGGGCGGATCTGGAACGCGACTCTGGCATGTCGCGAAGCGATATGTTGCGATTTGCCGAGGCCTTTGGAAAGGCGCGCCATGCCATCATCGTCTGGAGCATGGGAATTACCCAGCACGCGTACGGTACCGACAATGTCCGCGCCATCGTCAACCTGCAGCTGGCCAGGGGTAACATCGGGCGCGAACACACCGGACTGATGCCGATCCGCGGCCACAGCGGAGTGCAGGGTGGGGCCGAAATGGGCGCCATGCCCGGGGCATATATCATGGGATTCCCGGTCAGCGAGGAAAATGCCCGGAAATTCGCCGATCCGGAGCGCTGGGGATTTGAACCACCCTCCTGGAAGGGTTTGAGCGCCGCCCACATGATTCTGGCTGCGGCGCGAGGGGAGATCGACGCGCTCTGGCAGTCCGGCGGAAACTTTACGCAGACGCTGCCGGAACCGGAGTTGGTCGCCGGCGCACTGAGTAAGATCTCTTTGCGGATTCACCAGGATATTGTGGCCAACCCCACGATGTTCGTCGATCCGGCCGATACCGTGGTGCTGTTGCCGTCGCGCACCCGGTACGAACAACGAGGCGGGGGGACCGAAACCAGTACCGAGCGGCGCGTGATTTACAGTCCGGAAATTCCGGGACCGCGGCCCGGGGATACGCGCGACGAGTGGGAGATTCCCGTGATGGTGGCGCGCCAAATCGATCCCGAGCGCGCCGCAAAGGCTTTCCCATGGCGCGATACGCAGGACATTCGCAACGAGATTGAGAGGGTCTGCCCCACCTATAAGGGGATCGCGGGCTTGAAGAAAAAGGGCGACACCTTCCAGTACGGCGGACGGCATTTACTCGTGGATCGCTGCCTCACCCCGGACGGGTTGGGACACTTCAGTGTCGTGGGGTTGCCCGAGGAATCGCTGCCGCCAGGGCAATTCTTCCTGGCGACCAGACGGGGCAAACAATTCAACAGCATCATGCTGGCGGAAAAAGACCCGATTACCGGAGCGCGGCGCGAGGACATCCTGATGTCCGCCGTGGATGCCATTCGCCTGGGCCTGAGAAACGGCGACACCATTACTCTCCGCAACCAGCACGGAGTGCTCACCGGGAAGGTACGAATTGACCGCATCCGGCCGGGTTGCCTGCAGGCACATTGGCCGGAGGCGAACGTGCTGATTCCGGCGGGACGGCTCGATCCCAGCGGCGTTCCCGATTACAACGCGACGGTGGAAGTGCTTGTCGGGGCCGGCGTGACGGGCGTGACGGAATCGGATGGCGTGGCGGCGGACTAGGAGGAATCGGTGATTCCGCGAATGGTTTCCGTGGCCGGTGTACATACCTGGTCCGAAGGGCAGATGAGCGCGGGCATTGATTATCTGGTGGGCGAGGAACCGCTGGAGATCCGCGTGGCGGATATTCCGATCTCGGTGACCATGCGCGCTCCGGGACACGACCTGGAGCTGGCCGCCGGCTTTCTATTCACCGAAGGACTGATTACCCATTCGAAGCAGATAGCCTCCATCCAGCCGGCCGCGGATGAGAGACAGAATGGCTCGAACCGTATCCGCGTCGATCTGGCGGCGGGCGTGAGCATTGACCTGCAGGCGGCGCGACGCAATTGCTACACGACATCCAGTTGCGGCGTGTGCGGTAAAGCATCCATCGATTCCGTTCGCGTACAGGGCGTGGAGCCGCCGAATCCGGAGTTCCGGTTCGATCCGGAGATGCTTTGCCGTTTGCCGGAGAAACTGCGCGCCTCACAAGCCATCTTCGGCCGCACCGGCGGATTGCATGCCGCCGGCTTGTTTTCGGCAGCGGGAGAACTGCGGGTGTTGCGCGAAGATGTCGGACGCCATAATGCCGTGGATAAGGTCGTCGGCTGGGCGCTAAGCAACGATATGCTGCCGCTGGACGAGTTCATCCTGATGGTGAGCGGCCGAGGCGGATTTGAAATTGTGCAGAAGGCGCTGGTCGCGGGCATCCCGGTGCTGGCCTCGGTGTCGGCTCCGTCGGATCTGGCAGTGAGCCTGGCCCGCGAGTTTGGAATGACCTTGATTGGATTTTTGCGTAATCGGAGGTTTGTCGTTTATTCCGCCATGCAGCGGATGCAAATCGCTCCCGGAAGCGCGGAAACAGCCGCCTAGAGGGACTGGTTGGGTGCCGTTCGGAAGTGCGTCATACGGACTTCTAGTTTGTATTGAGGAGGGGATTATGCCCAACCAACTTCCCAACCGCTGGGGGATCGCCGTGGCCGCGGTAGTCATGCAGATATGCCTCGGAGCAGTGTATGGCTGGAGTGTTTTCGTCAAACCATTGATCAATGCCGAACATTGGTCCTTAACCAGGGTTTCGTTGAATTTCACGCTGGCGGTCGTTTTTCTTGGGGTGGGAACGGTTATTGGAGGCTTGTGGCAGGACCGGGTCGGCCCCCGCAAAGTGGCCACCGTGGCCGGCATTCTTTACGGCATCGGGTACATGTTAGCCGCATTGGCTGCCCAGAACCATTCGCTGAAAGGATTGTATTTAGGATACGGAGTCATTACCGGTTTGGGTATGGGAATGGGCTATATCTGCCCGGTGGCGACGCTGGTCAAATGGTTTCCCGACCGGCGCGGCTTAATGACCGGAGTTGCGGTCTGTGGTTATGGGGCAGGCGCCCTGGTGATGAGTCCGATCGCGGCGCGGGAGATCCTGAGTCTCGGCGTGCCGGCAACCTTCCTTACGTTGGGCATTGCTTATCTCATTCTGGTGGTGGCGGCGGCGCAGTTCTACGCCAACCCACCCCAGGGTTGGCGTCCTGAGGGGTGGGCGCCCAATAATGCCGTGTCCAGAGCCGCCAGCATCTATGATTTTTCGGTACGAGAGGCCATGGGGCGATGGCAGTTCTGGCTGTTGTGGGGAATGTTATTCCTGAACGTTTCCGCCGGAATCATGATCATCAGCCAGGCGTCGCCGATGGCTCAACAGCTGGTCGGCCTGACGGTGGTGCAGGCTGCCGGCATCGTCGGCGTGATCTCCATCTTTAACGCGCTCGGCCGCGTGTTCTGGGCCGCCGTTTCAGACAGTATCGGCCGCAGCCGCGTTTACTTCCTGTTGTTCGCCATCCAGGTGGTGATTTTCTTCCTTTTGCCGCACCTGCACACGGCTGGGCTGTTTACGGCTGCGATCGCCGTCATAGGCTTGTGTTATGGAGGCGGGTTCGGCACCATGCCGTCGTTTACCGCCGATTTCTTCGGCGCCAAGTATATGGGTGGAATTTACGGATGGATCTTGCTGGCGTGGGGAGCGGCGGCGATACCTTCTCCCATATTAATTGCGCACATTCGGCAATCGACGGGCCAGTATGCGAGTGCAATACAGGTGATCGCCGTGGTGCTGGTCTTTGCGCTGGTACTGCCGCTGATCGCTCGTAAGCCGACGGTATCGGTCTCCGGCGTACAAATGAGCAAAGCTGCTTAAGGAGAGCCGAGCCGCAGAGAATACGATGCCTCCACCTTGCCGCATTTCGCGGCTGGGGTGGAGGCCGGTTCCTGAGTTGCGAATGAATTACGAGGCGTTTCCGTCGATATCTTTTTCCAGCTTGACCACGCTGGACTGCAGGGCGGTGATGGCCTGGCAGAGCACATCAAACGAGGCCATAATACGCGCCATGTCTTCCGAGCCCGCGGC
>CAZUCM010000359.1:0-3797 GCA_964619235.1 uncultured Terriglobales bacterium | reverse complement strand
GCCGCAGGTGCTGACGTCACAGCCGCCATATCGGAGACTTCGGGGCTTTCCACAGCTGTTTCCAGGGACAAATCCTTCTCCGGCGGCACTGCCGGTGGCGGCACAGCCGCAGATTCCAGCGGTGTTGCGGTTGTCCCGATAACCTCATCGTTTCCAGCAGCGGCTGCGGGGGATTCTAATTCTGGCGCCGGCTTTTCTTCGTCCACCGGCGGCACGATCACTGCCGAAGCCTGACGCGGCTGCGGCAAAATGATTCGTGGCGCTCTGGGCGCTTCCGGCTCGGGTGCGGCTTCCGGCGTTTGCGGAAGCTGTGGTTTGGCGGGCGCTCCCGCGACTGAAGGAGCGGCAGGTGCAGGCGGCTTGACGGGAGGTATTCCCGGACGTGGCGGTGTCTGCGTGGAGGCTTGCTGCGCGCGCTGCGTGATGGCTCGAAGCACATCGCCGGGCTTGGAGATATGGGACAGGTCGATCTTTGTCCGGATCTCGTCTTCGCCCCTGGCGACACGGGCGGCACGGGAACTCTCCTGGCCGGAGTCCTGGGAGCTTTGAAGAAAAGCCCTCACCTTCGCCGCTTCGTCCGCTTCCAGCGAACTGGAATGGGTCTTCTTCTCGGTAACGCCAATCTTAGGAAGTACGTCCAGAATGGCCTTACTCTTGACTTCCAGTTCCCTGGCCAAATCGTTAATTCGAATCTTCTGCTGCTGCATCCGCGCTTCCGTGCCTCCGAGTTTCCGCTACGCTTTCATATCTCAACCTCACAGAAAAAACCGTTCAAGCTTTTCCTGGTTTCGCCTCTTCCTTGCGGGAGGCGACCAATAAACTCCAGCTTCCTGGGCGCGCGGGCAATTGCCGCATTCCCCTTATTCCTTGTCCGGCCCATCCGTATTAGGTTCGGCCTCTGGCGCTGGCTCGTCATCAACGGCCGACTCCGGCGACTCCGAGCTCGCCGGCTCGCCCTCAACCGCCAGTTCTTCCTCAGTAGCCAATTCCGGCGATGCGGATGACGCCTCATCCGCGTCCTGGGGCTGCCCCGCCTGCTCCGCGCCGGCCACTTCTTCCCCGGCTTCGCCTTCCGCGGCTTCCGCCGCAACCTCGGCGCCGGAG
Organism: uncultured Terriglobales bacterium; assembly: GCA_964619235.1. Classification (GTDB taxonomy): domain Bacteria; phylum Acidobacteriota; class Terriglobia; order Terriglobales; family Acidobacteriaceae; genus CAZUCM01. The sequence goes on along the minus strand of CAZUCM010000359.1, from coordinate 2,693 downwards.
GCCTCAGGCGATTCCAAACTCGAAAAGTAATTGCTTACCGCGAGGCTGATCTTTTCGATCGTCTTTGGTCCAATGCCCGGAATCGCTTCCAACTGTTCCGGCGTCATATCGGCCAAGGCCTCTACGCTGCCCACGCCGGCGCCCTGCAGCTTTTCGGTAATCGATTCGCCCAGTTCCGGCACACTTTCCAAAGGCGTGAACTGCTGGCCGACCAGCGCCTGCATCTGCTGCTCGACCTCCTGGCGCTTCTCTTCCTCGCTCTTGATGTCAATCTTCCAGCCCAATAATTTGGCCGCCAGCCTGACATTCTGGCCTTTCTTCCCGATCGCCAGCGAGAGTTGCGTATCATCGACGATCACTTCCAGGTGCTTGTCGGAAGCATCCATTACCGCCACCCTGCTGACCTTCGCCGGTTGCAGGGCTTTTTCCGCAAAGGTTACCGGATCGTCATGAAACTCGATGATGTCGATCTTCTCGCCGCGCAATTCGCGGATGATCGACTGTACGCGCATGCCTTTCATGCCGACGCACGCGCCCACCGCATCGACATCCTTGTCCTTGGAATACACGGCAATCTTGGTTCGCTCCCCGGCTTCGCGCGCGATCGCCCGGATCTGCACGGTTCCGTCGTAAATCTCCGGCACCTCGGTCTGAAACAAATGCTGCACCAGCTCCGGACCCGCCCGCGAGACAATCACCTGCGGACCTTTGGCCGCTTTTTCCACCCGCAAAATCACCACCCGGACGCGCTCGCCGACGGCAAACGACTCCAGACGCGACTGTTCCTTGCGCGGCATTCGCGCTTCCGCCTTGCCGATATCGTAGATTACGTCGGGACCTTCCACGCGTTTCACGGTGGCATTGACGATTTCTCCCACCCGCCCGATGTACTCGTTGTAAACCGTATCGCGTTCGGCTTCGCGGACCTTCTGAAATAAAACCTGTTTGGCAAGCTGCGCGGAGATGCGCCCCAGTCCCGTGGGATTTTTCATCTCATGATGGGCGCGATGAACCAGGACATCGGCGCCAACTTCAGCACCGGGCTCAATGGCATGCGCTTCTTCCAATGTTATCTGGTTGACCGCATCCTCGATCTGCTCGGAAGCTTCGACCACGTGCTTCACCGCATACACGTTGATTTCGCCCGTCTCTTTATTGAGCACCGCCCGCAGATTTTCCTGCGTCTTCAAAGACTTGCGCGTAGCCACCACCATGGCATCTTCCACCGCGCTCACTACAATCTGCGGATCAATGCCGCGCTCACGGCTAAGAGCATCAATCGTGTTGTACAGATCGCTCGGCATTAACGTGCTCTTTCTACGCCTGCACCGCCAAACTCGCGGCGCTTCAGCGATAAGGCCGGCTCAAACCAGCGGAGCCGCCCACAAAAAAATGGGATCAGAACTCGGGGACCAGGTTGGCCTTTTCGATATTAGCCAACTCAATTTCCAGATGTACTGCCGGGGCCTTTTTGCCAGCTTTCACTTCTATCGCGATATGGCCATCCTGCAAACCCTGCAGGCGGCCCTGAAAATTTCTCACTCCGTCCACCGGTTCACGGGTTTGTAACTTGATCAAACTGCCGGAAAACCGTTCGTAATCGGCCGCTTTCACCAACTTGCGATCCAGGCCCGGCGACGATACCTCCAGGGTATATTGCCCGCCCGGAACCGCCTCTTCCACATCCAGGATCGTCCCCACTTCCCGGCTTACGGCTTCGCAATCGGTGTGCGTCACGCCTTCCGGCTTATCCAGGAAGATCCGTAAGCGGCGAGCCTTGCCTCCGCCACAAAGTTCCACATCCAGAACTTCGACGCCGTTCGATAAGGCCACACGTTCCGCAATCTTCCGGATCTTTTCCAGGTCCGCTGCCATATTCGGTCGATCTCTTTCGCCGTGCCACTAAACCCCAGTTTTGCCTTTGACTTACGGCCACGACAAAACTTCAAATAAAAAGTGGGCTCGCGCCCACCGGTGTGCTCCGCCGATATGACACAAACAACTCCCGCAAAACAGTATACGGACGCCTCGGTCGAAACACAACCCAAGCTGGCGGGCCGGCAATGCCCGTAAGTTCGCCAACATTATGATGATAGCACCTCCCGGGAAGTTGCAGGAAACAACGTCCACCGTCGCCGGTTTCCTTAGTCGTTCTCGCCGCGGAGGCGGAAGCCGCCCAAAACGGTTTGCTCAATGGCTCTCCCCTCTCTAGAATGATTATTCAGATCTCAAACGAGAAGGATTCATGATTCATTTCCCGGTTCCCGAAGCGCTAACCTTCGACGATGTGTTGCTGCTGCCCGCCCGCAGTGACGTTGTTCCCGCCAGCGTCAATACCAGCACCCACCTGACGAAGAGTATTGAGTTGAACATTCCCATCGTCGGTGCCGCGATGGACACCGTAACCGAAGCTCGCATGGCCATTGCCCTGGCGCAGCACGGCGGACTGGGCATCGTGCATCGCAACCTCACCATCGAGCAGCAAGCCGGAGAAGTGGATAAGGTCAAACGCTCGGAAAGCGGCATGATCGTCGACCCCATCACCATGTCGCCCGACGCCAAGGTTTCCGATGCGGTGGAAATGATGCGCCGTTACCGCATCTCCGGCGTGCCGGTAACCAAGAACGGCAAGCTGGTCGGCATTCTGACGAATCGCGACCTGCGGTTTGAAACCCGCACCGACATCCCCATTC
>CAZUCM010000358.1:0-3801 GCA_964619235.1 uncultured Terriglobales bacterium | reverse complement strand
GTCCCGCTGCTTCTGGGGGCGATCATGGGGGTGGCCTTGGCCGGCTGTGGAAAGGGTCCGGCGTTTAACACCGGCTCGACGCTGACCAATCCGGCGCCGACCGCCGCCCTCTCCATAGCCTTTCAGCCCGCGCCGCCGGCCTCGGTTGGGCTCGGATTAACCACCGCGGTTACGGCGGTGGTCAGCAACGACCCCAACGACTACGGCGTGGACTGGTCAGTCACCTGCGCGAGTACCGACTGTGGACATGTTTCGCTTCCGCACACGAACAGTGGCCAGGCGAACACCTACACCCCGCCCACGTCCTTTGCTACCGGTGACCAATTGGCTGTGAACATCGTAGCGTTTGCCACCGCCGGCCACAGTAAGAACATTGCGGCTTCGATCAATGTCACCGGCTTCCTCGGCAATTTAAATGGAACGTATGTTTTCCAAGCCCAGGGAAGCAATGGGGACAGCCTGAATAAGGGTGCGGTTGGTCCTTACCGGATTGCGGGCGTGGTTACCCTTGACGGCAATGGCGGCGTGACCGGAGGCGAACAGACGTTTAGCGACTCCTTCCGCTCCGGGACGGCGCTTATTTCCGAAGGTAACTATACCCTTGGCGCTGACGGCCGGGGGACGCTCAACCTCATAACCAGTGACCCCAGCCTTGGTAACAAGGGCAGCGAGACTTTTTACCTGGCGTACGTTAGCAGTTCAGAGTCGCTCATTGCGCAGGCGGATGGCACCACGGAAACAGGTGCCGCATCGGCTGCGGGAACCATGGTTCCGCAGGGCGGAACGGCAGCGCTTTCGGGGGGGTATGCCTTTGCGGTAAGCGGAACCGGCAGCGCCGGCGCCCCGGTGGCCTTCGGCGGGGTTTTCAACGTCGATCAGCCGAATAGCGGAACCATTTCGGGAAATGGTAGCGTGGCGGATGAGTGCTCCTTTAGCGCCAATAGTTGCTCGGAGTCGGCGGGACCTAGCGGAACCGTGCTTCCTGTGCCTGCGGATACCTATGGCGCCCTCCAGTTGACTCTGAAGGCAAGCTTTGCCGCAAACCCCGTCCAGTTAGTGTTCACCGGCTACGCTGTGGACGCTGCGCATATTGCACTGATCGAGACCGATCAAACGGGATTTGCGACTTCCGGTATCGCCATCGGCCAAGGGAGCGCCACCGGCGGCTTCGGTGCGCAATCGTTTTCCGGCTTGTATGTGTTCGGCATTTCGGGATTCGATAAAGATAAGGCCGCGGACTCGCTGGCCTCCGCAGGAAGACTCGACGCCGATGGCGCCGGCGATCTTCAGGGCGTGATCGACGAGTTTGGCCGAACTGGAAGCCCGGCTCTTAGCCAGCTATTGAATGGAGCAGCATACACCGCGGATTCTACCGGCCGTGTGCAGACCTCCACTGGCGCCGGCGGACCGGAGTTGCTCATCTACCTCACCGGCAACGGCGATCCCGCCCTGGTCCTGGAATTCGATTCCGCCGCCTCGGCGGTGGGATCGGGCATTGCTTACGCGAGGGCTTCGACATCGCTTCAACCCGGCGGGTATTACGGTCTGAACGCTTTTGCCTCGCTAAAGGCGTTTGCGATGGCGAACGACCTGAGTGGTCAGATGATAATGACGCAAGCGACAGACGGCTTGACGGCGACCGGACTACTGGATAACTGGCATATCAATGGAACTAAGATGACCGGAACTTTCCAGACCACTTCAGCGGGCGCTGATTATAGCGGCACGATCGATGTTAATAGTGCTTCGGCTCGATTGCCGGCCTCCATGTCGGTAGACGTTTTCCTGGTTGACGATAACCATGGCTTCCTGGTCGAAACGGATTCGGCGACCGCTGCTTCGGCGTTCCTGGGATACTTTGCCGCCCAAGCGCCGGTCTGCCCAAGTTGTCAGCAATAAAGGATTTGGATTTATGGGAAAGCGCAAGGATGGCATCTTGAAGAATCTGGCACAGCGCGTGGCGATACTGGCGTTCATAGCGGCCATTGGGCTCTTTCTGTCCGCTTGTGGCGTTGCCGGCAGTCATAGCGGCAGCGCCAGCAGCAGCAGTGGTGTCGCCGATCCTCCGATTACCATTACTCTGGCGCAATCGGGCCAGACGACAACCCTGTACCCGGACAGCACGGCGGTCACCCTCACCGCCTCGGTCGCTAATGACACGGCGAAATTAGGTGTGAACTGGAGTCTCACTCCAGCTAGCGGCTGCGGCACGTTGACCAAGCCGGGCACCTTGTCGGGTGTGGTTAGCGTGCAGGCGATTTACACTCCCCCGGCAGATCTGAACGCCGATTGCAGCGTGAGCGTTGAGGTGTCATCCATCGCCGATAGTGGAGCGACGGCGACCATTGCATTTTCGGTCCGGGCGGTGGCTAATCTTCCTGTCGTTACCATTACGCAATCAGGTACGGCGGCAAACCTGCCGGCAGGCAGCGCGGCGGTCACGCTCAACGCTTCGGTATCCAACGACCCGGCGATGGCCGGCGTCACCTGGAGCCTCACCAGCCTGCCCGCTTCCGGCTGCGGCACGCTGACCGTGTCGGGCGTGCAGGCGGTTTACGATCCTCCGGCAAAGCTGGGCGCCAATTGCACCGCCACGATCACCGCCACCTCCGTCACCGATACCACCCGGACGAAGAACCTCGTATTCACGGTGTATACGGCGCTCGCCATCACCACATCCTCTCTTTCGCAGGTTGTCTATGGCGAGAGCCTCAAGGGCCAGCAACTGACGGCTACGGGTGGTATTGAAGGTTATACTTGGAGCGCCAGCAATCTGCCCCCGGGCCTGAAGCTTAGCTTGAGCGGTAATCTCTCGGGCACGCCCACGGCTGCCGGTTCCTATAGCCCGGTTATCACCGTCACCGATAGCAATATCCCGCAGGGGACGGCTAACCAGACTTTTTCTCTTATCGTGGGGCAGCAGACACTGAAGGTTACCGGTTTGACCGCTAACGACAAAACCTATGACGGCACCACGACGGCAACCTTGAATCCAGCCGGCGCGGCCCTGGCGGGTGTGCTGAGCGGCGATTCGGTCAACCTGGTCACCAGCGGAGCCATCGGCGTGTTTGCCAGCCAGAACGCCGGCTCCGATATTCCCGTGCAAGTCTCCGGGTTAGCCCTTAGTGGCGCCAGTGCGGGCAATTACACGCCAGTGGCGCCGGCCCTGACGGCCAACATTGACCAGAAGCAGCTGACCGTTATCGGCTTGGTGGCGAACAATAAGATGTATGACGGCACCACCGCCGCGACGCTGAACACTACCGGCGAAGGGTTGAGCGGCGTGGTGAGCAACGACACGGTCGCGCTAAGCGGCACAGCGGTAGGCACGTTTGCCAGTGCGAACTCGGGCAATGATATTCCGGTAACCGTCAGCGGGCTTGTGCTGACGGGGCCTAGCGCGGGAAATTACACGCTGCTGGAGCCGACCCTGACCGCGGACATCATACCAGCGGTAACTGGCAACAACAGCGTGAGTGGACAGATTTCGCTGACGAACGGCGGCGGCCCGCTGCAGGGAGCTACCGTCAACCTCGTCGGTGCGGGCGTCGGTCTCACGGCTACCACCGACGCCAGCGGATCGTTTACCATCAACAACGTCACGAGCGGGACCTTTACCCTTACTCCGGTGTATACGTTCCCCGCGGGGAGCGATCCGGCGGACAGCGCGGTCTTCTATCCCGCCAGCCAGAGCGTTACCGTACCGGTGAATGGCAATGTCACGGACCAGGACTTCACCGCCCAGATCGGCTACACGGTGTCCGGTATGGCCGGGTACGCGGGCTCGGTCTTTGCTACGAC
>CAZUCM010000357.1:0-3819 GCA_964619235.1 uncultured Terriglobales bacterium | reverse complement strand
CTTCGGCGAATCCCGGAATGAAACTGCCCGACCTGCCAATCAACGTGGTGGTTCGCGCCGACGGCAGCGGCACCAGCTTCGTCTTCTCCAAGCACTTGAGCGCCATCAGCGACGAGTTCAACCAAGCCGTTGGCGCTAACACCATGCCGAACTGGCCGGTGGGCACCAAGAGCAAAGGGAATGAAGGAGTGACGGCCAGCCTCAAGACGACTCCCGGCTCGATCGGCTATGTCGAATACGGTTATGCCAACAGCCAGAAGCTTTCCACGGCAATGCTGGAGAACAAGGCCGGTAAGTACGTGGCAGCCTCTACCGCAACCGGCCAGGCCGCGCTGGCTTCCGCCGACCTGCCCGCGAACCTGATTGCCTGGGCTTCGGATCCCGCCGCCGCTGATGCGTATCCGATCGTCACCTACACTTGGCTGATCTGCTACCGGAAATATCCGGATGCAAAGAAACTGGCGGCGTTGCAGGACATGCTGAAGTACGGCCTTACCGACGGACAGAAAGACGCGGAAGCGATGGGCTATATTCCGTTGCCCGCCAGCGTATCCAGCAAGGCGTTGGCGGCGGTGCAGACGATTTCCAATTAGCGGATGGGAGAGGGCCGGATGGCGAGTAACAGTCACTTGGTGCCCATAGCGCCTGCGGTACAGGGCGGCCTGTTCGAGGTTCGCCCCGGCGAAATCACGCAGGCGCCGACCCGGGGGCAACGCTGGATGGATGCGGCATTCCGCCGTCTCAGCTTTTCGTTTGCCGGCGCCGTCATCCTTCTGGTTTCGTTCATCGTGTTGTGCATCACGGTTTCGGCGCTGCCGGCGATGCGCCATGAAGGATTGGCGTTTCTCACCGGACGCGTCTGGGATTCCAATGCCGGGCGTTATGGCATTGCGGGTGAAATCTGGGGGACGCTGTACACCTCCATTCTGGCTCTTGTGATCGGCACCGCCTTTGGCCTGGCCGCCGCGCTCTTCCTGAGTGAAGGCTTTATGGGGCGCGCGATCTTCGCGATGTTGCGCAGCATGAACCTCCATCTCCACCCCTTCTGGGCGAAGGTTCCGGACAAGGTGGAAGATCTGCTAAAGACGTTGATTGAATTGCTGGCCGCCATCCCCAGCGTGGTCTATGGCCTGTGGGGACTGTTCGTCGTGATTCCTCTGATTCGTCCGGCCTGTGACTGGCTGCACCTCAAGCTGGGCTGGATCGCCTTTTTCTCCACCGATCTCAGCGGCCCCGGTGTTTTGCCGGCGGTGGCGGTGCTGGCCATCATGATTCTGCCCACCATCACGGCCATCAGCCGCGATGCGCTGGTCTCGGTTCCTCCCAAGTTGCGCATGGCGGCCTACGGCCTGGGCGCCACCCGCTGGGAGGCGATTTTCGGCGTGATTCTTCCCACCGCCTCGCGCGGCATTTTCGGCGGCATGGTGTTGGCCTTCGGCCGGGCACTTGGCGAAACCATGGCTTTGGCGATGCTGGTGGGCAACTCGAACCAGATCAGCCTTTCGCTATTCTCGCCCGCCAATACGCTGGCCGCGTTGTTGGCGAACAATTTTCCCGAGGCGGGACCGAAGGAAGTGGGCATCCTCATGTATGCGGCGTTGGTTCTGTTGGCCATCACTCTGATCGTCAACATACTCGGCGCCGTGATTCTGCAACGCGCGGCGCAAAGCGCGGCGGAGTAACCGAATGGCAACGGCAGACATGAATACAAAATTCGGAGTGATCGATCCTTTTGCCGGCGTCGATTTCGGACAACTGGAGCACTCCTTGCGGCGGCCGCGCACGCTTATGGATTTTCTGCTCAGCGGCCTGGTGACGGCGATGACCTTGGCGGCGCTGGTGCCGCTGGTCAGCGTGGTCTGGATGCTGGCCTGGCGCGGCGGCAAACGTCTGAGCGCCGCTGTCTTCACGCAATTGCCGCCTTCGGCCATGGAAAGTGGCGGTGGTTTTGGCAATGCCATAGTAGGCACCTTATTGATGGTCGGCCTGGCCGTGGTGGTCACGGTTCCGGTCGGCGTTATGACTGCCGTCTACCTGGCTCAGAACCGCAACAGCAAGTTGGCGGAGGTGGTTCGTTTTTCCGCCAAGGTGCTTACCGGTTTTCCTTCCATTCTGGCCGGAGTCTTCGCGTATGGCGCCATCGTGCTGACCACCGGGGGATATTCGGCGGTTGCGGGCGCGGTCGCGCTCTCAATTCTGATGTTGCCGACGATTGTGCTGACGGCGGAAGATGCCATCCGCATGGTGCCGTCACGCATGAAAGATGCCGCCATCGGCATGGGGGCCACTCCCACCCAGGCGGTCTGGATGGTGCTGATTCCCACCGCGATCCCCGGAATTCTTACCGGCATCATGCTGGCGGTGGCCCGTGCCGCCGGTGAAACCGCGCCGTTGCTGTTCACGGCGCTATTCAGCAATTATTGGCTCTGGTCGCATGGGCGCGCACAACTGATGCGTCCCACCGCGTCTCTGGCTGTATTGATTTACAACTTTTCCGGCATGCCATTTGATAATCAGGTTGAGCTGGCCTGGGCCGCCGCCCTGGTTCTCGTGCTTCTGGTTTTGGCCGCCAACCTCATCGGCCGGAGTTTGTCCGGCCGCCAGGTCGAGTCCTCTTAGGAGACAAGGTCATGGCAACGAACGCGATTCCTTTGCCCAATTCAAATTCCCCGGCGATCTCCCCCCTTGCGCACCACGAGGAAGTGGTGGTCGATTGCCACATTCGCGAGCTTTACTACGGAAGCTTCAAGGCCGTGCGCGATACCGCGATCCCGGTGCGAAAGCATTCCATTACGGCGTTTATCGGGCCCTCCGGTTGCGGGAAGAGCACCGTGCTTCGCTGCATTAATCGTATGAACGACCTGGTGCGCGGATTCCGTTTTGAAGGGCACATCCGCTACCGGGGGCGCGACATTTACGATGCTGCCATCGACCCGGTCGCGGTGCGCCGCTTTATCGGTATGGTATTCCAACAGCCCAATCCCTTCGCAACCAGCATCTTTAACAATGTCGCTTTTGGGTTGCGCCTCAATGGGTATAAGGGGAATAAGGCCGAGAAGGTCGAGCAGGCGCTGCGCGCCGCCGCCCTCTGGGATGAGGTGAAGGACAAGCTCAACAAGAGCGGACTGTCGCTTTCCGGGGGCCAGCAACAGCGTCTTTGCATTGCGCGCGCGATCGCCACGGAACCGGAAGTGCTGCTGATGGATGAGCCCTGTTCGGCGCTGGATCCGATCGCCACCCGCAAGATCGAGGAACTGATGCTGGAGTTGCGCAAGCGTTTTACCATCGCCATCGTCACCCACAATCTGCAACAGGCCCAACGCGTCGCCGACTACACCGGTTTTCTTTATGTGGATACGTCGCAGGGCGGTCGCACCGGATATCTCGTCGAGTTCGGGCACTCGAAACAGCTTTTTGATTCGCCCGTACATAAGCATACGCAAGACTATATTCGCGGCGAGTTCAGCTGACCCGAAAGCATTGCCCAGGAAGGCGGCCATGGCCATGCGCAAGATCTTGAAAGGGTTGATGGTGCGTTTGCTGGCACTGACGTTGGCCGCATGCGCGCTCTTGTCTGGTTGCAAGGCGAGCAGGGATGTTTCTGTTCGCGTGAAACCGGTGGTGCCGCCGGGGGGTGTCCTGTTGCGTGGCGCCGGCGCAACCTTCCCTTCGGTTTTATACCTGCGGTGGTTTGACGCATACCAAAAGCAGCATCCCGACACGGTGATCAGCTATGAGGCCGTGGGCAGCGGCGAGGGGGTGCGCCGCTTCGTTGGCGCCGGCGTTGAGGATGACGATCAGATCGAATTCGGCGCCAGC
>CAZUCM010000356.1:0-3831 GCA_964619235.1 uncultured Terriglobales bacterium | reverse complement strand
CACTCCCGGCCGGTCGAAGACGACGGTGCGGTTGCTTCCCGACTCATACAGGCCAAGATCGAAACGCTTCCCTTCGTAAAGCGAAAACACGTTATGGAAGAACGGATCCCGATTCGGAAAATCGATCTTGGCTCCGACCGGCACTACCAGCAAGTGCGGCTCGAATTGTTTGTCTTTCTGCATCAGGCGAAAGTGCTGCTCGGTATTGGGCCAGGAAACCGTCGATCCGCTTGCCGGGGTCAACCAGACCACCGCCGCTTGTGGGCCGGCGTTCTTTGCCGCCTGATGTTCGTTCACGGTGCGAATCTGCCCGTTCACGCTGGCTCCCCAGGCCGCCGTCGCAGCCATGAAGCATAGCGCAATCTTCGGCAGAAACCGGAGTCTTGCGAGTGTGATCGAGGGCATCAAAATAGCACTCCCAGAGCGGCGTTGAAATGATTGGCCGAATCGGGAGCACCAAGCGCATCCATGGTTCGCAAGTGCCTGTACTCCAACGACAACACCAGATCCGACCGGGGATGCAGAATCATATTCGTCAGAAATCCGCGGTTGCGTTCCGTAAGGTAAGGTTGCGACGACGAAACACCGCGAAAGTCCGCGGCATAGGGATTATCCTGCCCCAGCGCAGTGTTGAACTCCAGCTTGGCTGCCGGCATGAATTTCAACTGGGCCCAGCCTCCGGCGGAGTTCAAGCCCTCCACGGTCGTGGTTGGAACCGTCAGCGGACCGGACAGCAAAACCGTCTGCCCAACGCCGCCGCCAAGGCCGCCAACGGCACGGCCCCGGTAAAACTCCCCGCTCAATGCAAACCACCGGCTCATAGGAACCGTCCAGTCCGCCAGCGCAGCCCAACCGTCGACTTTGCGGGCGAAGCCCCAGTTCTGCCGATTGTAGTATGCGCCGGCTCCGAACCGGAAGGCATGCTCGGAGGGGCCACGCTGATATCCCACATGCGTGGCATAAGCCGGTTGCCCGGACCGTTCCCCTGCCCCAGGTTGCAATTCATACTGTCCATAGGGCGTCTCCGCCGTCAACGAATCGAGGATTCCCGCCTTGAACATCAGTTCGGACTCGCCGGAAAGCGCATGCCGATGCTCCACCCGGAGCTGCGGTATCCATCCCCATAGATTTCCGGCATAAGCCAAGGCCGGCACGTCCAGGGAAGCATACGACGCAGGCGCCAGCGGCGCAAAGAAAAGCGTATCCTGCCCGCCAATGATAGAAGTGTTCGTCCAATTCAATTGCATGGTGGCCGTTCGCAGGCGAGCCAGGCCATAGGTGACTCCATTCTGGACATTCGGGAAGCCGCCGGCGAAATCAAACTGGAGATCGGCGCGGGTTTGCGCTCCCGCCAACTGCGGGCCGAAGGTCTCCAGGCCAAGGATCGATTGGCGAAGTGTCCCGCCAAAGCTTCCCTCGGATGATAAGGCTGTTCCATCCGTCGCCCGGTCCGGATTATCGACACTGTCCACATTTCCGCGATTGCCATACAGATTGAACAGGGCAATGCCATACAGGCGGACGCGATATTTCGAACCGCTCTCCACCTTGCTTTGGTATTGATCATTCACCTTTGCCGTCAGCAGTTGAAGGTCCTCTTCCGTCCTGGCCAGCCGCGCCACGTTGCTCTCCTGCGACCCTGCCGACTCCTGAGCGGGAACAGCGGCCGGGCTAGCCGCCGGGCCAGGCTGGCCCGCGGACGCCGCGCGCCCGCGATTGATTTCTTCCCGCAATTGTTGCGTCTCTGCGCGGTATTGCGCCGCCTCGACGCGCAGCTCATCGACCGAGCCGCGCAGGGCGCGAACCTCCTGTTGCAGCTCACGCACGGTATCCAGGAGGGCAGCATCCTGCGCGCCGGAGGGAGTGGGCGGAGATTGTGCCACACCGGCGGTTACCGACAGAAGGACAATGCCGAGGACCGTGCAGGCAGTCTCCGTGATGCGAAACCGGGGGTTGCAGCTCATAAAATCCGCTCCTTACATTTGAGTGCGCACAATTGGCGTTAAGCCCGCGGCCGGAATGCCGCGCTGAGAGCCGTTCGAGGGTCCGAGCTTGGGTAATGAAATCTGGAAGACCGTTCCTGCCGGAGAGGTGCTTTCCACGCAAATCTCCCCGCCATGGTCCTGAATGATCTTTAACACAACGGTCAGGCCCAATCCGCTGCCGTTCTCCTTACCTTGACTGACGAACGGATTGAACAGGTGGGGCCGGATCGTCTCAGCGATTCCGTGGCCGTTGTCAGCCACGCGAATGACAAATCGATCGTTATCGTTGGCGATAGTGATTCGAATCAAGCCATTTTCCGGTGGCGCCGCCTCACACGCATTGAGCAGCAGATTGTGAAATACGCGCTCGATCCTGACGGGATCGAACCACGCTCCGGTACCGCCCTCGCAAATGGTTTCCATGTTCACGTGGTGAAAGTCGGGATGTGCCCGCACGGCATCCGCGCTGCGCCGCACCGAATCCTCCAGGCTGCCGTAAGCCAGACGCAAGGATTCGCGGGTACGGGAGAACTCGAGCAGAGATTCGATCAGGTCGGTCATCTGGTTCACGGCAACGCGAATCTCGCGGTACAACTCCTCCCGCTCGCCCCGGCTAAGCCTGGATTCGCAGAGAAATTCGGCATTAGCGACGACCGCGGTCAGGGAATGGCGCAGGTCATGGGATATCGAACTAGCCATGCGTCCAATGGTGGCCAGCTGTTCGTTTTCCAACAGCTGCCGCTGGGCATGTTGCAGCGTCTGGCGCATACGGATAAAGGCGGCGGTCACCTCCGCCACTTCATCGTCACCTCCGCCGGGCAGCGGATAGGCATAGTCGCCGGCCTCCAGCGAACGCACGCCCCCTACAAGATTCTTCAGCGGACGAGTGAAGGTGTGGGAAATCACGATGACAATCACCCCGCCGGCAGCCAGTGTCGCCAAACCGAGCCCGAGGAGCAGGCGGTTCAGACGATGCAGAAAAGCCGTGGCCTGATCGTACGATTTTAATACCACCAGAGTCACCGGATGGGGAGATGCGGCAGGCGTCAAGCTGATCGCCGCCCGTAAATACCGTTCCTTGCCCAGTTCGATATCTTCCAGGGAAACGCCGGTAATGGCGCCAACGGCGTCCCATTTTGCCGTCAATTCGCTTCGCTGGGAACTGGACAGGGTGCTCACCACCGGACCGCGGCCGTAGCCGAACGCCACCTCGCCGGCCGCCACCCGGCCGATGCCGCGAGCAACGGATTCGTCAATTTCATAGCCCACCGCCAGAATGCCCAGCAGGTTCTTCTGCGCGGGAGCGCCAAAATAAATGGGTTGAATGAAGATTTCGTACAGATGGCCGCCGCCGAACCACCAGTGATTGGGCTCCTCGGCTTGCGCATCCCGCTGTAGCGAGTCCTGCGCCAGCATGCGGGTGAATCCGGGAGTCGCCGCATGCAGCGCCATCACCCTGCCGCCGCGGTCAGCCAAAACAAACAACGAACTTCCGCTCAATCGCCAGAAATCCGTCGAGGCATCCTGAATCGTTGCGGCGTCTCCCGCTGTCATCAAGGCCCTTAAGGGGGGCAAGTCGGCAAGCAGCGCCGCGGACCGGGAAAGGCTCTCTTCACGTTGCCGTTGCACATTCTCAAATGCCTGCACCGAGTTGTTGAGGTCCTGGAAAATCTCCGCCCGCACCTGCTTCTGGACGCTATAACGCACCACCAGCAGGCTGGCCAGGGTCAAACCGAGCGAAGTCAGCAGCAGGGACAACAGGATCTTCGTCCGTAATCGCACCCCGCCCATCTCGATATGCCCCCTGTTCTATGGCACAAACTTGTATCCCGAGCCGTGGACCGTC
>CAZUCM010000355.1:0-3841 GCA_964619235.1 uncultured Terriglobales bacterium | reverse complement strand
CGTCCCCGTAAATGGTGGTCGGGATTTTGCCGCTGGGGCAGGGCGTCCCTGGGGTATACGGAAAATTGTTGCTCCCCTCGCCAGGGATTCCGGCAAAGATGCTCACATAGTTAGGAATCGCTCTGGATGACTGGGCGAACGTTGCCGTAGCCAGCAACCCAATCACGAGCAGGAAGAAAATCTTTCGAAGAGAGATTACTGCAACGCTCTCCGGGCGAACTGAAGAACTCTTCATCGTATCCTCCGCGACCTGGAATACCCGGGGCACAGCTCGTGGGGGCTGCGCAAATGACCGCGCACAGCGCACCTTCGCACGACTCTGTTGCCCTGATGGGACAAAACCTATATTTTTACTTTTACTGCTTTGCTAAAAACTGGGACAAGACGACAACTGCGAGACGATTGCATTCTAGGTCATCTGCGAGCGGTGTCAACTATTTACGTAGCCAAAATCACTAAATTAAATGTAGCGAATTCCCGTTTTGGGAACATCCCAGCACTTTCTTGACGAATAACCTGCCGGCGAGCAGGGATGCCACCCATAGAATCATCCCTTTGGGTTAGTCCGATAGGACTAGCCGATTTGCCGATCCTGGACTTGGAAGTTGCAAGGAACGCTATGGAAGCCGGCAGACAGCGCAAAAAAAGCAGCGCACCTCAGTGAGGCGCGCTGCCTGGCATAAGCTCAAAAATCCGGTCCGATTACTCCGCTGCCGGAGGTTCGCCACCGCTTTCGGCGCCTGCTTCGCCGCCGGCCTCGCGTTGAGCATCTTCCATGGCTTTCTTGGTTTCTTCGGCGCGCTTGGCGCGGACTTCCGCCCGCTTCTTGCGCTTCTCTTCCTGCACGGCCTCGCTGCCCAGCAGTTCGAGATAGGCAATTTCGCCGCCATCGCCCTTGCGGAATCCGCCCTTGATGATGCGAGAATAGCCGCCATTCCGGTCGCCCATGCGAGGCGCGATGGTATCGAACAACTTGTCCACCGCCTCGCGGGTCATCAGATACGACAACGCCAGCCGGCGCGCGGTCACATCGCCACGCTTGCCGAGCGTAATCATTTTTTCGACCTGCGGACGAACGGCTTTGGCCTTGGTGAGCGTAGTCTCGACGCGCTCCTCGAGAATGACCGAAGTGGCCAGATTCCGCAGGAGAGCGCGCCGGTGGGTGGTGTTCCTTCCGAGTTTAAAACCAGCTTTGCGATGACGCATTTCCTTGATCCTTTACCTTGCCTTGGATTCTCTATTCCTGACCGTCCCCGGGGTTGTACCCCGAGATTCCCACCGGGCTCGCCGACATGGAACTGGGATTGGCCGGAACGGCATTCCCATGTTCATCAATCTTCATGCCCAGGCTCAGTCCCATAGTGGACAGGATTTCCTTGATTTCGTTGAGCGACTTGCGGCCGAAGTTCTTGGTCTTCAGCATTTCCGCTTCGGTCTTGATCACCAGTTCGCCGATGGTCTGGATATTCGCGTTTTTCAGGCAGTTGTAACTGCGCACGCTCAGTTCCAGCTCCTCGACCGAACGATTCAGGTTCTCGTTGCGGATCTCCGGCTTGCGGTCGTCGGCGCCGGCCGCGCTCTCCAGCTCTTCCTCGAAGTTGATGAAGATATTCATGTGATCCTTCAGCAACTTCGCCGACAGGGCGATGGCATCGGCGGGAGTGACGGAGCCATTCGTCCACACTTCCAGCGTCAGCTTATCGTAGTCGGTAATTTGTCCCAGACGGGCCGCTTCCACCACGTAGTTGCACTTGCGCACCGGCGAGTGCACGGAATCGATGGGAATAAAGCCCAGACCCAGGTCGTCGTCGAAATTCTTGTCGGCGCTGACGTAACCGCGCCCGCGCTTGAGGCGCATTTCCATATCCAGTTTTCCGCCTTCACTGACGGTAGCGATGTAGACGTCCTTATCCAGGACTTCCACGTCCGCATCCGTCTCGATCATCCCGCTGGTCACCACTCCGGGCTGATCGGCGCGCAGATAGATCGCCTTCGGACCTTCCCCGTTCAACTTAAAGGGAACCTGCTTCAGATTCAGGATGATGTCGGTCGCATCCTCGACCACGCCGGGGATGGACTGGAACTCGTGCAGCACGCCCTCAACCTTGACGGCGGTAATGGCCGCGCCCTCGATGGACGAGAGCAATACACGGCGCAGCGCGTTGCCAATGGTGGTGCCGAAGCCGCGTTCAAACGGTTGCGCCCAGAAGCGGCCATGCCGGTCGCTCAGGTTCTCCGTGTCCACCGCCAGACGTTTGGGCTTTTGAAAACCCTTCCACAACATAACCATACTTTTTCTCCTCCGCCCTGTGGCTCGAAGCAACTGCCGCGCCGGCCCAACGCGCGGATAAACGCTGCCAAGGCTGATCGGGCTACGGAACCGGGCCCATTACGATTGGCAATTGAGAAATCGGGTAATTGAGTAATTGAAAGAATTCCGCGAATCAGAAAACTTTCGCCCTTCCATTACTCAATTACAAATTACCCGATTACAAATTACTCAATCACTTTACTTGCTATACAGTTCGACGATCAACTGCTCGTTCACCGGGATGTTAATATCTTCGCGCTTCGGCAATGCCAGCACGCGTCCCTTATAGTTGTCACGATCCACTTCCAGCCACCCCGGCGCACCCTGATGCGCGGCAAATTCCTTCGCGCCCTCCAGGATCACCAGCTTCTTGCTGCCTTCGCGAATCACAACTTCGTCGTTGACCTTCACCTGGAAGGAAGGAATATTCACCTTGCGGCCGTTGACCGCGATGTGTCCGTGGCGCACCAGTTGCCGCGCCTGCCGGCGGGAAATGCCGAATCCGAGCCGGAACACGACGTTGTCCAGGCGGCGCTCCAGCTGTTGCAGCAGGACTTCGCCGGTGACGCCGGTTTTGCGGGTGGCGGTTTCGTAATAGGTGCGGAACTGGCTTTCCAGCACGAAATACATGCGCTTGGTCTTCTGCTTCTCGCGCAGTTGCAGACCGTAGCCCACGATCTTGGCGCGGCGGTCCTTGCCATGCTGGCCGGGAGCGAAGTTGCGCTTCTCCAGCGCACACTTATCGGTGAAACACTTGGGACCTTTGAGGAACAGCTTCATGCCTTCACGGCGACAAAGCCGGCAAACGGGATCTTTATAACGTGCCAAGTTACTCTCCTTAGTATTCTTTCCAGCGCCTGTCGAGTACAGCCCGGGCCGGCGATCTTTCTTAGGCCCCTCACTGCCGACAAACAGCTGCTGGTTACTTAAAATCGGTTTACGGGACTTGGCGGTCCTTTCTTCCCGATTCAGATTTCAAAGTTTCAGAGTTTCAAACTTTCAGAGTTGGCCGGCGCAGTCAAACGAAAGCGCCGCGGCATTTCGCGGTTTCCTCCGCCCGGGAAGGTTGCAGCCCATTGAGAGCCTTGCGATCGCGGACTTTGAAACCTTGAGACCCTGAAATCTTGAAACCTGCCCCCTACACTCTGCGTCGCTTGGGCGGGCGGCATCCGTTATGCGGAACCGGAGTTACGTCGCGGATGGAGCGGACTTCCAGGCCCGCAGCCGCCAGCGCACGAATCGCCGATTCCCGTCCCGAACCCGGACCGGCAACGCGCACCTCGACGGTACGCATACCGTGATCGCGCGCCTGATTGGCGGCGTTCATGGCCGCCTGCTGGGCCGCGAACGGAGTCCCCTTGCGCGATCCCCGGAACCCGAGAGACCCGGAACTTTTCCAGGAAACCACGTTGCCCTGCTGGTCGCTGATCGTGACCAGAGTATTGTTAAAGGAAGCCTGGACGTACACGATACCGAAAGGAACATTCTTCCGTTCCTTCTTCTTGAAGGTCTTCTTTTTACCTTTTGCGG
>CAZUCM010000354.1:0-3847 GCA_964619235.1 uncultured Terriglobales bacterium | reverse complement strand
AGTTGCTGGATGGGTTTCCGCTGATTATGGATGGTACGGACAATTTCGAAACCCGATACCTGATCAACGATTACGCAGTGAGCAATGATGTGCCCTGGATTTACACGGCCGCCGTGGGCAGTTACGGTGTCACCCTGAACGTTTTGCCCGGCGAAACGTCCTGTCTGACATGTGTTTTTCCGGAATCGCCCCGCGGAACGGTCGAGACCTGCGACACCTCCGGAATCCTGAACTCCGCCGTGAACCTCATTGCTTCCGTGGCCGCTACGGAAGCGCTTAAGCTGCTGGTGGATGCCCGGCAGCAGCTCCGGCGTACGCTGCTTTCCCAGGATGTATGGTGGAACGACCGGGCCGAGATTGCCTGCGCCCGCCCGCGCCCTGACTGCCGCTGCTGCGGCCAACGCGACTTCCGCCATCTGGCCGGAGAAGGACGCCCGCATATAACACTTTGCGGGCGGAATTCCGTACAGATTCACGAACGCCAGCGCCCCATCGATTTCGGCGAAATGGAGCAGCGGCTGCGGCCGCACGGCGCGGTACGCTGCAACGAGTTCGTCCTGAAGTTCTGGCGCGATCCATACGAAATGACGCTCTTTCCCGACGGCCGCGCCATCATCAAAGGCACGACCGATACCGGAGTTGCCCGCAGTCTTTATGCCCGGTTTATCGGCAGCTGATTCACATTTCTAAGTAATCCCTCATAAATGTGATCCCCATGATGTAAACCGGAGGCGCAGCCGATAAACTAGTGGTATGGACGGAAGAAGTGCGCCTGCGAGGATACGCCGGCCCTGGCATCTCTGGTGTCTGGCCGGAATTCTGCTTTGTGCAGCAGCCGCATGGCTGGCCGTTGATAACCGGCGCCACGATCCCACGCGAGTGTCGCAGCCCTTCCGAATCGGTTTTGAGAGTTCGCCGCCTCATCAATATGTTGGCGCCGATGGCTCGCCGGGTGGCCCGGCGATTGAATTGGTTTCCCAAGCCGCGAGAAATGCCCATATTCCCATCGAATGGGTTTTTGCTCCGGAGGGCCCGGACGAAAGTCTGTCCAGCGGCAAAGTGGATCTGTGGCCTTTGCTGGGCGATCTCCCCGAACGGCGAAATCGCTTTTATTTTTCCGCTCCCTGGATGAACAATTCTTTTTGGATCGTCAGTCTGGAGAGCAGTCATATTTCCAGCCCGAAGGACCTGATTGGCCGCAAGGTGACTTTCCGGGACCATAACATCATTGCCAGACTGGCGCACAGCCGTCTTCCCGAGGCGATTCTGGTGGGGGAACCCAATGAGCAGGTTGCGCTGGAAGCCGTTTGCCAGGGCAAGGCAGATGCCATCCTGTTTTCCGTACTCCAGTCGGATGCGAAGTTCTTCAATCTTCCGGCGTGCCAGGGCCGCCAACTGCATTTCTCCTTGTTGCCTAAGGGAGAAATCATGTATGGAATTGCCGCCTCTCATCGCCGGATTCAGGCCGCCCATGCGGCAGACGCCATTCGCGCCCAGATCGGCGAGATGGCGCACAATGGGGACCTCTCCACAATTTTCTATCGCAATTTTCGCGGTCCGGCGACCGATGCGATTTTCGTTTACTACCTGATCGAATGGCAGAGGATTAATCGCCGCCTGAGCATCGGACTCGGCGTGCTGACCAGCCTGTTGCTGTTGTTAGGGTGGCAAACGCTTCGCGTCCGGGCGGTCCGGCATCGCGCGGAAGCCTCCGAACGCGCCGCCTCCGCCGGCAGCCGCGCCAAGAGCGAGTTCCTGGCCAACATGAGCCATGAGATCCGGACCCCGTTAAACGGAGTGCTCGGACTCACTGAACTCGTCTTGAAAACCGACTTGACCATGGACCAGAGGGATCTGCTGATTACCGCCCGCGGATCGGCCGAAACGCTGCTGACCGTCATTAATGACATTCTCGATTTTTCCAAGATCGAGGCCGGCAAGCTCGAACTGGAAGAGTTACCGGTGGAGTTGTCCCGGCTGATTGACTCCTCCCTGACGGCGTTTGCGTTGGGCGCACAGCAGAAGCATCTGAAGTTCACGGCGGAAATCAGTCCCGACTGTCCCTCAACCTTCCTCGGCGACCCGGCGCGCTTACGTCAGGTGCTTTTCAACCTGCTTGGCAATGCCATCAAATTTACGAACCGAGGGGCCGTCATCTTGCGCGTTGCGCCCGTGCAGCAAGACCAGGCAACGGTCCTGCAGTTTTCGGTCACCGATACCGGGGTGGGTATCTCACCCGACAAACAGTCCAAACTTTTTCAGGCTTTTTCGCAGGCCGATCCATCCACCACTCGCAAGTTTGGCGGCACCGGACTCGGCCTGGCAATATCCCGCCGCCTGGTGGAGCTGATGCAGGGACAAATCTGGCTGGAGAGCCAGCCCGACAAAGGAACCACCGTCCATTTCACGATTCCCCTGGTCGTTCCCGATGCTGCGGCAAAATCCGAGTCACCGTTCGCCGCGGTTGCGGCGGGCCGCCATCCCGTCCCTGTGGAAGCTTCCGGAATTCGCCCCGCCCAGCCGGCGGCATCCTCCACGGGGATGGCCAGTCTACGACCGTTGCACATTCTGTTGGCGGAAGATAATCCCGTCAATCAGAAGCTGGCGCTGAGAGTCCTGGAGCAACAAGGTCACATTGTCATGGTGGCGGAGAACGGGAAAGAGGCAGTGGCCCTGTTTAATACGCAGACATTCGATCTCATGCTGATGGACGTGCAAATGCCTGAAATGGACGGCATGGAAGCCACGGCTGTGATCCGCGCCAAGGAATCCGCATACGGTTCCCGTTATGCCTCCCGCATCCCCATCATCGCGCTCACCGCGCATGCCATGAAAGGCGATGCCGAACGCTGCCTGGCCGCAGGAATGGACGGATACCTTGCGAAGCCGATTGACCTGGTCGAATTGAGCAACACGATCAATCAATTCGCCAGAAAGCTCTCCACCCCTCCCTCGAAGTAGTGCCCCTGCGTCTGGTTGCCTGGGATGGACTTGTTGCTTGCCAGCCGGTCCGTGCTATATTCGCCCCATGCCCGTACGAATGAAGGATATCGCCAAGGATCTCGGATTGTCCGTGGTGACCGTCTCCAAAGCGATGCGCGAACATAGCGATATCAGTGAAGAGACCCGCCAACGGGTCCTCCGGCGTGTACAAGAGCTGCATTATTCTCCGAATTTTACGGCTCGCGCCCTGATTACCGGACGCAGCTTCATGGTGGGACTGATTGTTCCGGATCTCCTCCATCCTTTCTTCGCCCAGGTTGCCACCGCGATTTCCAAAACTCTGCGCAAGAAGGGCTTCTGCCTGCTCATCGCATCTTCCGAAGAAGACCCGGCCCTGGAGGTGCAGCAACTCGAGCAACTGATGGCCCATCGCCTGGATGCCATCATTATTGCCTCGTCGCAATCCACGGCGCGATGCTTTCGCGAAATAGAACAGGGAAATACTCCGTACGTGTTGATCGACCGCATCATCCCCGGTCTCTCCGCAAATACCGTAACCGTCAATGACGAGACGATAGGCTCGCTGGCGACCGAACATCTGATTGCGGTCGGCTGCAAGCGCGTGGCTCATATTCGCGGCATTGCATCCAGCACACGGCTCGGCCGGCTGAACGGCTATCGCCGGGCCCTCGCCAGACACTCCCTGGATATGCCTGCCAAATATGTCGTCTGCCTGGAGGAAGCCGGCACGCAGAACTATTATCAGAGCGGATTCAAGGCCGCCAAGAGGCTACTGCGAATGCGGCCCCGCCCTGACGGAGTTTTTTGTTATAACGACATCCTGGCCACAGGCGCCATGGATGCCATATTGGATTCCGGCCTGAAGATTCCCGATGACATCGCC
>CAZUCM010000353.1:0-3855 GCA_964619235.1 uncultured Terriglobales bacterium | reverse complement strand
CACCGGAAATACCAGTTCGCAGGGAGCGTTTTCGCACTGCATGCACGGAACCGGCTGGGAATAAACCCGCGGGTTATCCGGGTCGCCCTTGTAATAGGAGTCCACGCGCAGCCAGTGCATGCGCCGGCCGCGGGCAACCTGCGCCTTGCCCACCACCGGAATATTGTTCTCCGCCTGGCAGGCGATCACGCAGGCGTTGCAACCGACACAGGCGTTCTGATCAATCGACATGCCCCAGGCATACTCGGAAGCGGCATAACCGGGATACAAAGTATCTCCAGCCGCCGGCGCAGCTTCTTCCCGCAGGGCAAACAGCGGATCGGCCTTAAACTCTTCGAGCGTCGCCACGCGCACGACCTGCCGGTTCTCCATGTCCTGCATGCCCTGTCCGCTGATCAACTCGTAAAACTCGCCGGTCTTGTTGAGGCGGCTGCCGGGCAAAACAAAGAGCGCGTCCGCAGTGCGCAACGGATAGGCGCTGAAACCCATGCCGTTGCCGGAACGGCCGGCATGCGTGCGCCCATACCCCAGAAACACGGTGATCGAATTGTCCGGCTGTCCCGGTTGAATCCATACCGCGCCCTTCACCTTTCGGCCGGGAGAGGACTCAATCTCTATGACATCGCCATACTTGAGATCCAGCCGCCGGCCCATCGCCGGCCCCACCAGCACCGGATTATCCCAGGTGACCTGGGTCAGAGGCTTGGGCATCTCCTGCAGCCAGGCATTGTTGGCAAAACGCCCGTCATAGACGGAAGGGTCGGGACACACCATCAGTTCAATGCCATCCACCGGCGGCGCTTGCGACGGAAACGTCGTGATCTTCATCTGCACCGGTTTGGCCGGCAAAGCGGAGTTGGCAATGAAGCCGTCATGCACGCTCTGCCGCCACCAGGACTCGAAGTCCGCGTCGCCGCCTTTGAACTGGGTGCGCCAATAGGCACGCACCGTGTCGTATCCCGACTGATCGGGGTTCTTGTTGAAGGCGTTCAGGAATTCGTGCACGCTCTTGCCGCCGTACATGGGAGCAATCAGCGGTTGTACGATACCGGCGGTGCCGTCGAAGGCGCGGGCATCGCTCCAGTGCTCCAGATAGTGGGTGCCGGCAATGAACCAATCGCACAGCTGCGCGGTCTCGTTGGCGTAGATCCCTTGATAAACCTTGCCGCTGACCTTCCGCAGCCCGCCGGAGAAATCCAGATCGGCCGGAGCATCGTAAACCGGGTTGACGTCGATCATGACCAGCAAATCAACCTTGCCGGCATGCATCTCCGACGAAAGATCTTTCAGCGCAGCAGTCTGGTCGACCGGGTTCTGCTCCACCGGGTCGGTGTACAGGACGGTCTTGCCGGCATTGCCCAATGCCACGTTCATGGCGTGGGCGAGAGCGTGTACCACCGGCGGCTGTTCCGCCCCCACGATGATGGCTGAGCCGCCGCGATGCGACTGCAGGTCCTTGATCAGGCCATTGATCCATTTGGCCTCGTAATCGTTGCGCGGATCTCCACCGCCCGCGCCGATGCCCAGACGCGAGGCGATGAGCCGCGTATAGCGCTCCAGATCGTAGGGCCCTAATGCCAGATGATGGTCGGCCTTGCCGCTGACGAGGTTCGGGCGGCCGGCCAGCGAATACAACCGGTTCATTGGCCGCGGCGGCAGCGGCTGGTTCAGCCCGTCGGTAATCGGCACAAAACCGGAATCGGCCCGGCGGCGGCTGGCATATTGGCGCGCGTAAAGATGATTGCCGGGAAATGCCGCGGAGAAAACGTCGGCATCGAGAGACAGCACGATGTCTGCGTCCAGCAGATTGTATCGCGTTTCGACGTACTGGCCGAAAGCCATTTGCGCGCCGGCCCGCACATGATCGCGGCTGGCCGGCTCCCACTGTATCCACTTGGCCTGGGGATACATTTGCAGCAAGCTACGTAGTTGCCAGGCCAGGGTCGGCGAGGAAACGGTTGGCGTCAGAATGCGCAATGCCGCGCCCTGCGTTGCCTTTTGCGCCGCCATCTGTCCGCGCAGGGCGCCCAGGAACGTCATCCAGGGCTGAATTTCGCCCTGATAAAGATTCGTCTGGGCACGGTCGGGATCGTAGAGTTCCAGAACCGAAGCCTGGGACAGCAGATCGCTGCCTCCCAGGCATGCCGGATGTTGCGGATTGCCGTCGGTCTTGGTCGGGCGGCCCTCATGGCTGGTGACCAGTTGCGGATAGGCATAGCCGTTCAAAGTCATGGACGTGGCAAAAAACAAAGGCACGCCCAACACCAGGTCTTCGGGCTGGCGGACATAGGGGACGATGGGTTCCAGCGGCATTTTGACGCAAGAGGTCATGCCAGCCAGCGCCAGCGAGGCGCCCATCAGCTTCATGAATCCGCGCCGCGATACCGGGTCCAACCACTCCGAGGCGCCCTTGGGGAACTCGCGCTGCACCGCGCGGCGGAATTCCTCGCTGCCCGCCAGTTCTTCCAGGCTGCGCCAGTATTCGGGGCCGCTGGCAATCTTCTCGCGCGCCTCCAGCAACTCCCGCTTATCCAGTTTGCCGGGACAGATGGCGCCATTACCGTCGTGTTTGCCCTTTGCTGTCATCACGCGCTCAATTTCAAATTTGAAATTTGAAATTTAAAATTTCCTCCGTCTTATCTGTGGCACGTCGAACAACTCGTAATGTCCTGCTCGGTGCGCAGGTGGTATTTCGCCCTGAGATAACTGCCCAGTTCCAGTTGATCGGTGTAGGTTTTGCCGTCAAGGGTCACCGGATTGCGGTCGCTGGGCTGCTCGTAGCGCATATTGAAAACCTGCTCGCGCGGACGGAGATACTTTTCCGGCTGACGGTGGCAGTTCAGGCACCACTCCATTAGCATCGGGTTTTGGGCATACATCAACGGCATACGGTCCACCGGACCGTGGCAGTCTTTGCAGCCGACTCCTTTGTTTATGTGAATGCTGTGGTCGAAATAGACGTAATCGGGCAAATCGTTGGCCCGCGTCCAGACCAGGGAGCTCCCCGAACGGAAGCTTTGCCGCACCGGCTCCAGCATGGGCGAATTCACCCATATCTGCGAGTGGCAGTTCATGCAGGTTTTGGTGGGCGGAATGCCGGCAAAGCCGGAAACTTCAACCGAAGTATGGCAGTAACGGCAATCGATGCCTTCGTCGCCGACGTGGTGGGCATGACTGAAGGGCACAGGCTGAGCCCGGTGTATGCCCTGCTGCGCATAATAGGGAGAGCGCTGCATCTGGGCAAATACCCACAGAAGCGCTCCTACCCCCAGGAACGCCGCCACAAGCGTGAAACGCGTAATGGTATTAGCGCTGCGATGAAATATTTGGGCCATTCAACGAGCTTTCCGTGAAACGGCTACCGCAAAAAGGGCCTGAAAGACCTTACCCCTCTTCCCACATTGGGCAGAGTGATTCCCAACATTGGATGCAACGGGACCTTAGATCGGACTGTGGAAATTGTCATAAATCGACGAGATTGTCGCCCGGCCCCCACCTGCAGGGTGCGACCCACATTCCAGGTCTCCCGTTCCTGGTTGAGGATCTTAATATCGTCCTGAGCCGTTTGCTGTGGCGGCCAGCGGCCTTCCGGGACAAGCACGCTGCAGGAGCAGCGGGAGATGGCGGTATCTATATATTGTTCAATGGTTTACAAGCTACGCCTCGCTCGTGGGGGAAGGCCGGAGTCACCGGCAAGGCGCTCCCAAAATTCATCCTTCTCATCCTTCTCATCCAAGCAACCTTCGCAACCTTACGTCATCTGTCTGTTCCCTTTAGCACGGGCCGTCTCAAATCAAGACTGCCAAGATCGCCAAGGATGCCCGGTTACTGCTGCTGTGCCGAAGCGGCAAGCGC
>CAZUCM010000352.1:0-3868 GCA_964619235.1 uncultured Terriglobales bacterium | reverse complement strand
CTCCAGCAATGCGCCGGGCACAGTTGCGAGCTGTTCCCGGAATTTACCGGGCAGTTCCTGGACTACGCCTCTCAGTGCACAAGCGCCGGGATGCTGAAATGAAAAATCCGGTCCTTCCATTTCCAGTCCATGATTTCCGCCGTAAAAGAAAGACGGCGCATGAAAGACCGTTGTCAGATAATCCAAAGGCCGCCCACTTAAAATGGCCACCTGGGCACAAGGCCGGTCCGCCAGGCGGGAAAGCGTTTGCCGGACATCCTCCGGCAAATGCGCATTTTCCGGCGCCTCTGCCAGGGGTGACAGGGTCCCGTCAAAATCCATCAGGAACAGCAGACGGGTTTGCGGGGCGACGCGGCCTCGAATCTCCGCAAGATTGCTCCACAGGTCGCGCATTCCAAGGCCCCTCACGCCGCCGCTTGCGTTCCCGAAGGCATCCGCAGCCGGATAAGTTCTTCAATCAGGTTGCCGGCCCAGCGGTAGATATTGTGTTCCCGCAGGGCTTCCCGCATTCGCCGCATTCTCGCGGAGCGTTCTTCCGGCGCCATTTCCAATGCGGAACAAATGGAGTCCGCCAACTGGTCCGTGTCATATGGGTTCACAATCAGCGCATCCCGCAGCTCCTGTGCCGCCCCCGTGAAACGGCTCAAAATAAGGACGCCGTCTTCGTCGGACCGTGAAGCCACAAACTCCTTGGCCACCAGATTCATACCATCGTGGAGCGAGGTCACCATGCACACGTTCGCAAGGCGGTAGTACGGCAATATTTCCTGGTGGCTGTGGTGTCTTTGCACATAGAGAATCGGCCGGTAATCCCTCGCTCGAAACTTTGCGTTAATGCGTTCTACTGTTTGCTCGACCTCGGCCAGGAGATCCTCATAACGCTTGATCCGCGTGCGGCTGGGCTCGCCCAATTGCACGAAGGTAAACTCTCCCTGGTAGCGTGGATATTTTTCCAGAAAACGTTCGACGCCGTTCAATCGTTCCAGGACACCCTTGGTGTAATCCATCCGCTCCACGCCCACGCCCAGGAATCTCGTCTTCACGCCCAATTGCTTCGCCAGCTCCGCGGGGTCCGTCACAACATCGGCCGGCACGTCCTGAAAAGCATCCGGGAAAGCCACGCTGATGGGGAAAGGTTTCACCATCGTCGTGTGGCCGCTCTTGTTCACCGCAAAGCGCTCCCAGTCAATCCGGCTTTCCAGCGTACGATCCACGGTGTCCAGAAAATTATTGCAGTGAAACTGAGTGTGAAAACCCAGCAGATCGGCGCTCAACATGCCGGTCAGCAGTTCCCGCTGCCAAGGACAAATGCCGAAGGCTTCGGGGTTCGGCCAGGGAATATGCCAGAACAGCGCCATCCGCGCATCCGGACGCATCTCTTTCAGCATCTGGGGCAACAAAGCGAAATGATAATCCTGGATGAGCACGCAGGGCTCCTCAACGCCTTCCAGTTCTTCGCCCACAGCCTCGGCGAACTTGCGATTGACCGCTTCGTACTGCTCCCAGTCTTCGGCACGGAAGATCGGGCGGGTATGGGCAATATGGCAAAGAGGCCAAATCCCTTCGTTGGCAAATCCGAAGTAGTAACCGTTTTCCTCTTCCTCCGTCAGGGGCACGCGGCGCAACGTATAGCGGGGATCATCGGGGGGAACTCGCAGGCTGTTCTTATGGTCCACTCCTTCGAAATCCGCGTCCCCCGAGCCGTTTGCAATCCATGTCCCGCCGGAAGCGCGCAATACCGGCTCCAGCGCGGTCACCAGGCCTCCGGCCGGAACAATGCACTCCACCTTGCGTCCTTTGTGGATGTGCATGTACGGTTCGCGGTTGGAAACCACGAATAATGGCCGCCCGTTCAGTTTAGCTTTCACATGTTCCCGGAGCCGGTCCGGCGTCCAAAGAGATTCCGCCAATTGGCGGAGACGCGCCTCTTCCTCGGCGGCGGTTTTTGCGGCGGACAGATGCCGGGCAAACGTAGTCACTTCTCTGGCAATCGGGGCCAGTATGTCTTCTTTGGGCAAAGTGGTAGTCGATCCCCAACTCCCGCCGGCGCGGAGCTGTTTCATCCACTTCGCCATTTCCGCGATGGGCCCCACGATGCTCCAGCGGACAATCAGGACGGTCACCACCGCGACGATGAGAATTTCAACCAGCACGCGAGAAAGGGTCATTCGCCATATGCGGTCGCGCTGCAACTGTATATAGGAGGCGTCCTGGAAAACCGCCAACGCCCCAACCACTTCCGTGCTGCCACGAAGGGGCAGGACATAAACCAGTGCGTGTTTTCCGTCGACAGCATCAAAGGCGCTGTCCTCTTTGCCCCGATGAATCGAGCCGGCAACCAGACTCGCAACCGAAGGCAGATCGGAAGACAGCTTATCCGTCGCTGCCAGAGCTATCCCCTGCGCATCGTAAACCGCCGCACCCATGATGCGTTCCCGCGCACCGAACCTTTCGACCAGCGGCTGCAGATTCTGGACAGATCCTTCTTGCAAGATGGGTTGCACGGAATCCTGTAAATCGGCTGCGATCGTACGTGACTGGCGCCTCATGTCCGCCTTCAACCGCTCGCCCTCCTGCCACGCCTGAAAATAGGCCGACAATGCCGTCACCACCACTACGGTCAACGCTATCGAAACAATGAGGCGCGAAATGATTCGCATGTGGGCCCCTTCTGGAGATGGCATTCTCCGGCGGGACAAACGACTTGCACCTCCCGCGCTTTTCGCGAACCAGCCCGGTGGCGCCTTCTCCCGCCGCCTTCGGTCCGCGAAGCCGCCTGCGCCAGGCCTTTTCCATTTCTAATCGTGTGATGCACAACTGCGAAAAGCAGTGGTACTGCGGGAGGGTGGAATGCGCAGCGCTATTTGCGGAGACTTGAATTGCCCAATACCTTACGCATCTGAGCTACGGCTGTAAAACAAAAGGAGGCAATGAGAAGACATTATTCATGCCGCAGGGCCTCGGCGGGCAGGACGCGGGAGGCGGAAAAGGACGGATAAAGCGTAGCGACAAAGGAAATTCCAATCGCCACCGCCGCCACCAGCACGCCATCGAGCATGCGCGGCGCCGACGGAACGTAATCGATCGAATACACCTCGGGGGAGAGCGAGATCCAGTGGTAATGTCCCAGACCAAAGGCAAAAGCGTAACCGGCGATCAATCCCAGAAAGGTGCCGATGCATCCCGTCATCATTCCCTGAACCACGAAAATCCGGCGCACCTGCCGTTTCCGCGCTCCCAGCGACATGAGCACCGCGATGTCCCGGGTTTTCTCCATCACCATCATGATGAGCGAAATCAGAATGTTTAACGCAGCCACGAAGACGATCAATCCGATGGTAATAAAAGTCACCAGGCGCTCCAGCCGCAGTGCCCGGAACAGAGCGCGATTCTGTTCCATCCAGTTCGTGCTCTGGAAGCCCGGACCGGCAGCCTGCTCAATCTGGTTCGCCACTTGCGGCGCCCGGTAGATGTCATCGAGCTTGAATTCGATGACGGAAATCAAATCGCCCAGCCCGAACAGGCGCTGTGCGTCGCTCAGCCGGGTGAAGGCCCACGCCGTATCGTAATCGTAAAAACCGGACTGAAAAATGCCGGCCACGCGGAAGCGAACATATTTCGGCACCAGGCCGAAGGGCGTCAACTCGCCCTGAGGGCTGGTGACCAGCACTACCGAACCCACATTCGCGCCCAGTTCGTCCGCCATATCCTTACCCAGGATGACGGGAGGCATCTGGTCGAGACGTTGCCGCACGGCGGCCATGTCATCGGGAGAGGCGCCATCGCCAGCTTCTTCGTCCTGGCCCGAAGCGGCAGCGGCAACCGGTGTCTGCGGCGGAGCCGCCGATTCTGCCAAGGCATCTGCCGA
>CAZUCM010000351.1:0-3893 GCA_964619235.1 uncultured Terriglobales bacterium | reverse complement strand
GACGCGGAGCGAGGGCCTTGCATTATCACCTGTTTGCCGCGGCACCGCTGGTGACCATGGCGGAATTTGGCGAGGTCAATGGCCGGCATCTGTATGCCGCGAACCAGGGAGCGCTGCAGCGGTTGGTGGAACGATCTCTTTCCGGGCTGTTGAACAACAGTCACTTCACGCAAATGGCCGGAGTGAAACAAGACACGCCCGGAACCAAGGTTACAGCCGGCGATATCGCCTGGGCGAGGCCATACTTGTGCCGCTTCCCCGAGCCGAAATACGTCAACTTGCTGCAAACCCTGCCATCTCTAAGCATGGACAGGTTGGGAGGCGACCCGCCGGAATGATGAGCAAACACATGCACTTGCATTCCAGACCGCAAAGCATGAAAGTAAACAGCATGGTGCGTCTGGCTACATTTTTGCTTCTGGCTGCCGCCGTGATGGTTGGACAAACGTCTGCTGCCGCTCCGTCCGCCGCTCCCCCGGATGCGGCGCAAATTGTGCGTCTGTTCGGGCCCGCGTTCGTTGCCGACCCCGCCTTCCCTGTGCTGATTGCCGATTTCGACGGAGCGCAAGACGCGGTGGCCGTGGCCACCAACGAAAACCCATTTCTGGATCAGCTCGTATTTCACTACAAGGTCGTTGACCCTTACAGCGCCTCTTACGGCTTCAACGATCCGAAGCTGACGCAGAAATTTTCCACCGAGGAAAAGCCGCGGCTTTTGCTGGTGGTCCACAACTGGCGTGCACCCAAGGCAAAATTTGTGCTCATGGGGGTGGCATTCGAGAAGCTGTCCATTACTCGCCAGCTGGTAAAAAAGCGGCCGATGCCGGCCTTGCTCCTGACGGAAGATTCGGGAATGAAATCGACGATGTATTGGGACGGCAAGAAGTGGAAGTGGAAAGAGCAGTAGCAAGACGGCAATAAGTTGCAAGTCGTAAGTAATAAGCCGGCACGGGGGGCGCATAAACTGCTAGTGGCAATCACGGTTTGGTTGTGCCGTTTCCGGCTTATTACGAATTACCTGTTGCTGATTCCTTTTTCGTCATGCGCATCATTGCGGGACAGTATCGCAGCCGGCAGATACGCTCCTTTCCGGGAGCCGACACCCGGCCCACCTCCGATCGATTGCGGGAAACCTTATTCGATGTGTTGACCGCCGGTCGGCCGGAGGCGCTGGCCGATAGCGTCTGGATTGATGTGTTCGCCGGCACGGGCGCGGTTGGCCTCGAGGCGCTCAGCCGTGGGGCAGCTTCCGTTTTTTTCATTGAATCGTCACGCCGGGCCGCCGCCATGATTCGCCAGAATCTGCAAACCTTGGGCATCGCGGAAGGCTGCCAGATTATCGAACGGGAAGCCCTGCCGGCACTTCGCTTGCTGGAGGCCCAGTCGGTGGTCTGTGATCTCTGTTTTCTCGATCCCCCTTATCGCCTGGCGCAAGCCTACGAGTTGACTCTGGATTATCTTTCCCAATCGAAACTATTGCAGCCGCACAGCACCGTCATTGCCGAGCACGACAAGCACTTCGATCCCGGCGATCATTTCGGCGAACTAAAGCGCTATCGTGACCTGCGACAGGGGGATGCGGTGCTGAGCTTTTACCGGCGATAGCGCCGGCTGCCGGTGTTGCCGGCCCGGCCGCATTGGGTTCAGTGAGGACCGATGATCAGAAGGTTTCTCCAGCTGGCTTGCGGGCTTGGTGCTCGTAGCTGCCGTTTTAACTGGCCTTGGGCAGGCCAATTTCCATGAGAATCTCTTCCGCAATTCGCTTGGAATTATCGTAAACGGCGCGGATCAACAGGACGCGATCCCTGTGGGTTCGGGCCATGGCGGCCGCAACATCGAGGTCGGCGAAGCTTCCCAGCCACTGCCGGCGCTCGGCAGAAAAGGTCCAGATTTCGTATTGCTCCCAGCGCGCCATAGTGTGCGCCTTTCCGGGGTGCGGGTTGCGAACCATGGATTCCTGGTTCGCAACCCGTAACCCGTACTATTCTTCTTCTTCGACTTGCTCCCCGCGCTCCGCCTTGGCGGCGGCTATGATCTTTTCCTGTTGCAGGGATGGAACTACATCATAGTGATCCATCTCCATATTGAAGGAGCCGCGGCCCTGGGTCATGGAGGTGAGTTCGGCGCCGTAAGAAAGCATTTCGGACATGGGCACTTCGGCGCGCACGATGGTCTTGCCGCCTTTGTTGTCCATGCCCTGGATGCGGCCGCGGCGCGAGTTCAGGTCGCCCATGATGGCACCGGCGAATTCGTCGGGCGCCGTGATTTCGACCTTCATCACCGGTTCCAGCAGCGTTGGTTTGGCCATTTCCATGGCCT
Source organism: uncultured Terriglobales bacterium (assembly GCA_964619235.1). GTDB lineage: Bacteria > Acidobacteriota > Terriglobia > Terriglobales > Acidobacteriaceae > CAZUCM01. The sequence goes on along the minus strand of CAZUCM010000351.1, from coordinate 1,574 downwards.
TGCGGAAGGCAATACGGCCGGCGGTCTTGAACGACAATTCGTTCGAGTCCACTTCGTGGTAGCTGCCGTCGTAGAGGATCACCTTGAAGTCCACCACCGGATAGCCGGCGAGGAAGCCGCGGGCCGCTGCTTCGACGATGCCCTTTTCGACGGCGGGGATGTAGTTCTTGGGGATGGAGCCGCCGAAGATATCGTTAACGAATTCGAAGTTGCCGCCGCGCGCGAGTGGTTCCATCTTGATCCGGCAATCGCCGAACTGGCCGTGGCCGCCGGTCTGCTTCTTGTGGCGGCCTTGTACGTCGGCATGGCCACGGATGGTTTCGCGGTAGGGAACCTTGGGCGCCTTCAGATTTACTTCCGTGTTATAGCGCTTCTTCAACCGGCTGACGACCACTTCGATGTGCTGCTGTCCGGTTCCGGCGATCAGGAATTCCTTGGTCTGCTCGTCGCGATAGAAGCGCAACATGGGATCTTCTTCCATCAGCTTGTGCACGTTGGAGAGCTTGTCCTCGTCAGCGCGCGATTTGGGCTGAATGGCAAAGGTAATGGCCGGCTCCGGCAGTTTGATTCCGGGATAGGCGATCGGCGAAGCCTTGTCGCCCAGGGTGTCGCCGGTGACCGTGTCTTTCAGTTTGGCGACGGCTCCGATATCGCCGGCGTGTAACTCATTTACCGGCACCGCCTGCTTCCCCTGCATGATCGACAAATGGGCGAATTTCTCCTGCGAACTCTTGGGGAAATTCTGCAGCATGGCGTCGTTCTTCAATACGCCGGAGTACACCTTGAAATAGGTAATGCGGCCGGCGAAGGGGTCGCTGACGGTTTTAAATACGAATGCGGAAAGCGGCTCGCTATCAGCGATCTTGCGCGCGGTGGATTTTCCATCCTCCGTGGCCACGCTCTGGACGACGCCGCGATCGGCGGCGCTGGGCAGGTAATCGACCATGAAATCCAGCAAGCGGTCGGCGCCGATATTTCCCAGACCCGAGGCGAAAAGCATAGGGACGATGCGGCGCTCCTTGATCGCGCTACGCAGTCCCGTCACCAGATCCTCATCCGAAAGCGCGCCTTGATCGAAGAATTTTTCCATCAGGGAATCGTTGCCTTCGGCTACCATTTCTTCCAGTTTCTCGCGAGCGGTCTTAGCGGCGTCTTTCAGATCGGCGGGAATCTCGCCTTCCTTGCCTTTGCCGTTGCCGGCCAAATCGTAGGTGTAGGCTTTCTGGCGGACGATATCGATGACGCCGCTCAGGTGCTTTTCGCTGCCGATGGGCAGCTGCACGGGAACCACGCTGCGGCCGAACGCCGCGGTGACCGACTCCAATACGCGGCCGTAATCGGCGCGTTCACGATCCATGCGGCTGGCCACGATAATCCGCGGCAGATCAAATTCGTCGGCGTACTGCCATACCTTTTCCGTCACCACCTCCGCACCCGCTACTCCGTCGACGACGACGATGGCGGATTCGACGGCGGGCATGGCCAGCTTGGCTTCGTGCACGAACATGTTGAAGCCGGGTGCATCGAGGAAATTGATCTTGCTCTTGTTCCACTCGGCGAAGGCCATAGCCAGC
>CAZUCM010000350.1:0-3899 GCA_964619235.1 uncultured Terriglobales bacterium | reverse complement strand
AGATCAGCTTAATTTTTGTACGTTTCATGAGGGACATTCGCAAACTCTCTTAACATTTTAATTTCTTCTTTCCAGACAGCGGGACCATCGGGGGTTTCTAGATATTTGGGGATTTCGCGCAAGTTGGGATGGCTCATCATGATTTTAAAACAGTCTATGCCTATCTTTCCTTGCCCCAGCGATTTATGGCGATCGACGCGTGAACCCAAAGGGGAAGCAGAATCATTGACATGAAACGCATATAAATGTTCGAGGCCGATCACGCGATCAAACTCTTTTAGCGTCGCCTCCCAGCCATCTTTTGTGCTGATATCATAGCCTGCGACAAAAATGTGGCAGGTGTCGATACAAGCGGCCACCGGCAGCGAAGCGCGCAAACGCTCTACAAGTTCCGCCACCTGCTCCAGCTTGCTTCCTAACGAGAATTCCGCGCCGGCGGTGTTTTCAATCAGAATCGACAGCCCGGCGGCGGCAAGATCCAGACCCTTTGCAGCCTTTTCGATGGCCAGGACTTCACGCTGAATTCCACCTTCCCGGGTATCGCCGCGATAGGAGCCGGGATGTAACACCAGGTATTCGGCGCCAAGGGCTAACGCGCGCTCCAGTTCCCCGCGGAACGCCATAATCGAACGGCGGTGAAACTCAGGATTGATGCCCGCAAGATTAATTAGGTAATTGCTATGGATCACCAGCGGCTTCAGGCCGTACTTCCGGCGAAGCTGCCGCATCGCCTCGCACTGTGCGGCCGGCAGGATGTAAGGCTTCCATTGACGGGGACTGCTGGAGAAAATCTGCAGGCAATTACAGCCCAGGCGATATGCGCGCTCGGCAGCCATATCGACGCCGCCGGCTGCCGATGTGTGAATGCCAATCTGCCTTGCCGTCAACCGTGGCGGCCGCTTCGGCGGAGACTGCTTCAGAATATCTTTGTTGTTCCTGGGCCATGGTGCGCCGTTGGCTGCCGGTCGTCTCAGGTCGTTGGTTGTTGGTTTTTACTCGTTGGCCGGACATGGTTTCCATTATCAATCTACGGACGGGCAAATCTTCAAGCGGCATCAAGAAAGAATGCAAAAAACAAGGGCGCGGCTATCTCTGCCGCGCCCATTCCGATTACAGGACATTATGAATGAATAGCGCCGTGACGGCTGAATCTACCATTTAATTTGGGTTTGCGGCGGCCAAGCCAACGCCGCCGGTTTGGGGCGGTACGGGGTGCCAGTGCGGAGCCTTGCTGGGCGCGCAATTTTTTTTGTGTGACCCGTTTTCGGCGTTGCCGGTATACCGGTCTACCAGCGATTCCAGGTCCATCGCCAGGTTCGCCAGGTCTTCGCAAGCCCGCGCGGACTGGCCAGCTGCGTTGCTGGCCTTGATGGTCATTTGGGCGATGGATTCAACGTTCCCTTGGATCTGCTCGGCGGCGCTGGTCTGCTGTACAGTGGCGGTGGCGATGTGCGTCACCATATCGCGCGCTGTGGCCACGGCTTCGCTTATGCGGCGAAACGTCTGATCGGCTTCGCCTGCGCTGGCTACGCTGGCCTGCACCTCCTGGGATGCGTTCGCTACCCTCTGAACCGCCTGGGTGGTCTGCTCCTGAATTCGCTGGATCATGACTTCCGTTTCCCGCGTGGCTTGCATCGTTCGCTCCGCCAGCTTGCGTACTTCATCGGCGACCACGGCAAAACCGCGTCCCTGGTCTCCGGCCCGGGCCGCTTCGATGGCGGCATTCAAGGCCAACAAGTTGGTCTGATCGGCGATTTCGCCGATGACACCGACGATTTTGCCGACTTGCTGGCTGGTGAGATTCAGTTCCTCCATCTGCGTGGCCGTGTTTGTGCTGGCTTGTTCCAGGGCGTGGATCGCAGCTACGCTACGTTCCATTGTGCCCCGCCCGGAGGCCGCCAGATCGTTGGCCTGAAGAATGCCGAGGGAGGCCTTTTTGGCGTCTTCGCTCACCTGTTCCATCGTGGACGACATTTCCGCCATCGCGGTCGCCAGTTGGGTGGTGTGTTCCTCTTGGGTTTGCGTCGTGGAAGCCATTTGCACGGCGGTTGAAGACAATTCTTCGGCGGCGCCGGAAAGCCGCTCCGAACCTTTTGCGACTTTGAACATGGCGTCGCGCAGATTGGCCACAAAGCGATCGAAGGCCTGGGCGAGTTCTCCGATCTCGTCGTCGCGCTCCAGATTGATTTGACTTGTGAGGTTGGCCTGGTTCATGAATCCAACCAGCAACCGGGTGGGAGCGACAACCATGCGCTGAACCAGCGCGTAGAGCGCCGTACTGACGAGGATGCCGATGACCAGCGTGAGCAGGGCAATTCCGGCCTCAAGCGGCAGCAGACGGCGTTCCACGTCAGATGACGGATAGACCCCGATGACGCGATATTTCCAGGCAGGGTATTCCTGAGTTGCCGGCTTCCAGTTTTCCAGGGCCTCGGGATTCTTTTCCAGCGTACGCAGGTCTTCCGCGGCAACGCTGTCGCTGTGAAACAGCACGCGGTTGTTTTGATCGATCAGAGCGACCCAACCGTGGTCGAGAATACGCATTCGCGAGATGTGTTGACGCAAACCTTCAAACGAGTCCAGCGGAAAGCCAATGTACCAGGCGCCAACGGTGTCGCTTTGACCGTTTCGCATCGGCTCGTAGCGCGTCAAGTATGGGCGTCCGAGGATATCGACAACCCCGGCAAAGGTTTCGCCGGATTGCAGTGCCCGATAAGCCTGAGTGCGCTGGTCCAGGACCGTGCCTACGGCCCGCTGGCCCTGAGCGTTCTTGACGTTTGTGGATACTCGGACGAAATCGGCTCCGGAACGCACGAACAACGTGGCCGTTGCCCCGGTGATGGAATGAACCGAATCCACCAGCGAGTAATCGCCGGCGACGGCCACCTCGCCCAGTTTGAGACTTGGCAAGGTTCGGCCTTCGACGGTCGTCGAGCCGGAGATCGCAGGTTTGCCCAGACGTTCCGCGGACGCTTGCAACAGCCGCATTCCGGACTCCACTTGTTTTGTCGTCAGTTCATCCGTTACCTGCATAAAGGTGATGGCCTGTTGCATTTGGGCATCACGCTCCGCCACCGCCCTCTCTGAAACTTCCGCTGCCAGCTTAGTTCTTGCGATAAGACCCGAAGTGATTGCTACGACTGCCAATATGATTGTTGCCGGTATCATGAACTTAAAAGCGATCTGATTCCGCATATGTAGGTTCGTCCTCAGCTTCCTGCCAACCGCCAGGCCCACGCCCGTGTCGTAAGGGTTATCGGCAGCAGGATTAGTAGCCTTTAATGGTTAGCAGCAGGGGCCAGATATGATTAACACTTTTTGGTGCTTTACCTGAGCGCAAGCTGAAGATACTTAAGGGGAGCCAGCACTGGCTTAGCCATGTACTTTCGTGTGCTCGTTTCTCATAGGACCTGACTGTGGCCGGCGCCCAGCCAGCTTGTTGCCGGCTGCTGATTGCTTTACACTGAGGCTCATCCGAGAGGCTCACCATGCTGGTTGTGATGAAGGCGCACGCTACCCAAAAAGAGGTGCGGGCGGTTTGCGAGAGAATCGAATCCTTAGGGTATCGGGCGCACGAAATTCCCGGCGTTGAGCGAACGGCCGTCGGCATTACCGGCAACCAGGGACCTGTTCAGGCGGCCACGCTGGAGGAAATGCCCGGCGTACAAGAAGTTATCCGTGTCAGTAAGCCTTACAAGCTGGTAAGCCGCGACGTGAAGCAGGAAAACACGGTCATCCAGTTTCCTGGCGGCAAGGCCGCCATAGGCGGGACCGAGTTGGCCGTGATGGCGGGTCCGTGCGCGGTGGAGAACCGGGAACAGGCTTTTGCCGTGGCGGAACGGGTGTGGCGCGCCGGCGCGCAGTTTTTCCGCGGCGGCGCCTATAAGCCGCGCACTTCT
>CAZUCM010000349.1:0-3934 GCA_964619235.1 uncultured Terriglobales bacterium | reverse complement strand
ATGACCGTTCTCAAACACCCGAGTCAATTTACACGCAACTGCCATCACCAATCAAGGGCGGTACAGCCACAGGTCATTGAGGTCTCCCGCAGCGCCGGTTGAATCATAACCGATACCGCCGAAGAGCCAAAGATTGCCGCTTTTATCGATCCAACTGACGGAACCATTGCGAGCGCCGGGGAAGCTGGTGGCGGCAGCCGCGCCCTGCGTGCCGTAGAAGCCGATGTCATCCCCAGCGTTGCTGCCGCTGATCCACGTCCACTCCTTAGTCGTCGGGTTGAATACCCACAGGTCGTTGAGGTCGCCAGAAGCGCCGTATGAATCGTAACCGAAGCCGCCGAAAAGCCAGAGATTACCGCCGCCGTCGATCCAACTGATGGAGCTATCCCGCGCGCCGGGGAAATTCGTCTGCAGCGCCTTGTAGTCGCCGATTGCGCCCCAGATATTGCTGCCGCTCACCCACGTCCACTCTTTCGTCGCCGGGCTGAACTCCCATAAATCGTTGAGTTGGTTTTGTCCAGTAACCCCGGTCGAATCGTAACCGTAGCCGCCAAAAAGCCAAAGATTGCCGCCGCTGTCCATCCAGCTGGCGGGAGCATAGCGCGCGCCGGGGACGTTGCCGGCGGCGGCCACGCCCTGCGTACCGTAGACGCCGCTGGCGCCCTGGTTCGTGCTGCCGCTCATCCATGTCCACTCCATGGTCGCCGGGTTGAATTCCCACAGGTCGTTGAAATAGTTTCCATCACCGGTGCTGTTCTCGCCACCGAAGAGCCAGAAATTGCCGCCTCCGTCCGTCCAACTGATGGAATACTCCCGCATTCCGGGGACATTGCCGGCGGCAGCTACACCCAGCGTGCCATAGACGCTGCTGGCGCCCTGGTCCTTGCTGCCGCTCATCCACGTCCACTCCTTGTTCGTGGGGTTAAATTTCCATAGGTCATTGAGGTCTCCGCCAGCACCGGTTGAATCGTATCCGAAGCCGCCGAAAAGCCAGAAATTGCCGCCGCTATCGATCCAACTGACCGAACTCCGCCGCGCGCCGGGAACATTGGCGGCAGCGGCCACGCCCCGCGTGCCGTATACGCCGCCGGCGCCCTTGGTGTTGCCGCCGCTCATCCACGTCCACTCTCCATTCGCCGGGCTGTACTCCCATAGGTCGTTAAAGCCGTCATAAGTCCCGGTTGAATCGTATCCGAAACCGCCGAAAAGCCAGAAATTGCCTCCGCTGTCGGTCCAACTGACGGAGCCATCCCGCGCGCCGGGGACGTTGCCGGCGGCGGCCACGCCTTGCGTGCCGTATACGCCGTTGAGATTCCTGGTGTAGTTGCCGCTCATCCACGTCCACTCCGCGGTCGCAGTTTTAGTGGCGCCGCCACCGCCGCAGGCAGCAAGAAAAACGGTGAGGCAAATGATAGCTGACAGACGAGAATAGCGATCAAACGTGCGCGTGTTCATCGGGAAGTGCCTTTCTCATGTAATTTCATATGCCGGCTCGCATGTGGCTTCGGCCGAAAGAAACACGCCGCATCCGGATCGCAGCCCCGGCGATCATCTCTTGCTTGGGCGTAATTGCTTCGCTCGCCGAGGAGCTGACACCTTTCGCGCGAGCCCTCACCCAAAGCCTTTGTTTTAAAGCTATTGCGGCAATCACGATTTTGCCACCTGGAATCTGTTTCGCAAAGGGAAAACACCGAAAAAAGACGGAGACTAATTCCCGGCAATCTTGCCTTGAGACAGCAGGCGCTGTTGCGTTCAACCGGGAACTGGAAACTCGAAATTGAAAAATTCGGTCATCCCGGCTGGGCTGTTCAAGGGCGAAGATTACTTGCGGGCAGAGATTACACCCTTGCCCGCCATCGAATACCTCACTGCCGGCTACTTCAAAAGCCCTTCCACGACCGCATACGCCGCAGCCAGGGCGTCATCGAGAGCCTCCGGATTCTTGCCGCCCGCCTCAGCCAGATCGGGACGTCCGCCGCCGGAACCGCCAACTTTTTCGGCGATGGGCTTAATGACCTTCCCGGCCTGCACACGGCCGGTGATGTCTTTGGTGACGCCCACAATCAACGAGACTTTGCCCTCGGCCACCGAGCCCAGCACCACCACGCCGGAGCCCAGCTTATTTCGCAGGTTGTCGGCCAGCGTGCGCAACTGCGGACGCTCGAGGTTATCCGCGCGGTGCGCCAGCACCTTCACGCCGCCGATCTCGCGAACCTGGTCTTCGATGGAGGCGGCGGCGGCAGCCGCGGACTTCATACGCGACTGGTCCAACTCCTTGCGCAATCGCTTGATCTCCTCTTCGCGATCGTCCAGTTCGCGGCGCAGCGCCGTTGCCAGCGAGCCTTCTTCGCCGGAGCGCACCAGGGCGCGCGCCACATGCTCCAACTCGTGATCGGCACGGAAGTGCATCAGTGACTCCATGCCCGCTACCGCTTCCACGCGCCGCACGCCGCTGGAGACGCTGGTTTCCTTGAGGATCTTCACCAATCCGATTTCCCCGGTCGCCCCGGTGTGGGTACCTCCACAAAGCTCGGTGGAAAAGTCCCCGATCTTGACCACCCGGACCTTGTCCCCATATTTTTCGCCGAACAGCGCCATAGCGCCCATTTCATTGATCGCGGTGTCAATGGGCACGTCTTCGCTGATCTGCACCTTCTGGTTGCGGAGTACTTCGCGGTTGATCAGGTCTTCAATGTCCTGCAGCTCTTCGTCTTCCACGCCGGCAAAGTGCGAGAAGTCGAAACGCAGATACCCGGGCCCGACCAGCGAGCCCGCCTGTTTGACGTGCGGTCCCAGGACGTTGCGCAACGCCGCCTGCAACAAGTGGGTGCCGGTATGGTGGCGCATGGTCTGCTGGCGCGTATCGGCATCGACCATCGCGTCCACCTTGTCGCCCACGCGCAAGCGCTGACGCGCCAGCACGCGATGCGCGCGCACGCCTTGCACCGGAGCGTAGCACCCGCGCACTTCGGCGGCTACGGCGTTGCCGCCCTTACTCTTGAGCGAACCGACGTCTCCCACCTGGCCGCCGGACTCGGCATAAAACGGCGTGTGGTCGAGCACCACTTCGCCTTCCTGCCCCGGATTCAACTCTTGCACGCCCTGCCCGGTCGCGGGATCGATGATGGCGAGAATTTCGCAGTCCGCGGTTTCGGTGTGGCGATAGCCGGTAAACTCCGTCCCCCGTAATTCGCGGAACGCCGGAGAGGCGGTCTGTTTGGCGCCGCCCTTCCAACTGGCCTGGGCGCGGGCGCGCTGCTCGCTCATTGCGCGGTCAAAGCCGGCCTGATCGAACTGAATGCCCTGGTCGCGGGCCGAGTCCACGATGAAGTCCAGGGGAAGGCCAAATGTGTCATACAGCTTGAATGCCTTCTCGCCGGAGTACATGGCGCGCGCCTGCGGGTTCTGCCGCTTGGCCTCCACCATCGGGGCCAGATCCTCTTCCAGCCGGGTCAAACCGATGTTCAGGGTATGCGCAAAGCGCGTCTCTTCCGTCTGCACGACTTTGGCAACGCGCTGGGCCGAATCCAGCAGTTCGGGATAGGCGTCCTTCATCTGGTCGCGCACGGCATAGACCATCTCAAACAGGAAGGGCTTGTTCTGCCCCAACAGGCGCCCATGACGGATGCCACGGCGAATAATCTTGCGTAATACGTACCCGCGGCCTTCGTTGGCAGGCATTACGCCGTCGCCGATCAGGAAGGTCGCCGAGCGCGCGTGGTCGGCTATCACCCGCAGCGAAGCGGCCGAGCCGGAACGCGATTCCTTGTCGATTTCCTTCTCCAGCGAAGCGCCGGTCAGCTCCGCCGCGCGCCGGGTGAGCGGCTGAAACAGGTCGGTGTCGTAATTCGAAACGCAGTGCTGCAGCACGGCGGCGACACGTTCCAGACCCATGCCGGTATCTACATTGGTTTGGGCTAGCGGCTGATATTTG
>CAZUCM010000348.1:0-3956 GCA_964619235.1 uncultured Terriglobales bacterium | reverse complement strand
GCCGACAGTGGCAACACCAGCTCGCTGAGTGTCTTCAACATCAACACCAGCACTGGCGGCCTGACGGCTATCTCGGGATCTCCGTTCCCGCTGCAGTTCAGGCCCACCTGCCTGGTGCAGGATCCGGTATTGACCGTAGTCTATTTCGCCGCTCAGAACGTGGTAGTCTCCGTTCCGATCTCTTCGGGCGCGCCAACTTCGGAAGCCGTATACACAGAGCAGGCGGTTTCGCCTACATCCATTGCCATCACCCCGACCGGCAATTTTATCTATGTTGCCGACTCCTCCAGCAATGCGATATACGCTTACGAAAGCTACTCGGATGGCTCGTTGGAACCGCTTTCCCCGGCGACTTATGCGACCGGCCATATCGACCCGGCCGCTCTTGCCGTCGACCCATCCGGCTCTTTTCTGTACGTAGCCAACAAGGGTTCGAATAGTGTCACTACCTTCACCATTACCTCGGGCACCGGCGTACTTACCCCGGGTGCGACATTTGACGTCGGCGCCTCGCCCTCGTCGCTTACCTTTGACGCGAAGTCCAGTAATCTATATGTCGCTAACGAGGGGGACAGTACCATCTCCGCCTTTTCGATGAATACCACTACCGGAGCAATGACACCGATAGGATCTCCTGTCTCCACCCCTACCGGACCCGTGTGGCTGACCACCCTGGATAAATAGAACAGCCCCGCAACACAACAGTGGTGCGAAAATCCTGCCGGGGGGCGGGGCCGCAGTTCGGCCCGCTCCCCGGTTCTGTTTTGATCTTCGCGGCATTTTCTCCCGAAGGCGCGCCGGAACAAGTCGCAGGAGCAATGGAATTTTGCGCAAGCCAGCGCAGCGTGCGCGTGCCGGAGAATCCATGGACAAGTCGGCTCCGCGCAGCCTTTATGAACTTTTAATGAACTCTTTATCCCCACTTTACGCCGGAAAGCATTAAATCAGTAGTGTCGTTGACGGCTTTGCGCGCGTGTGCCGGGGCTCAACGAAGACGGCCATTCCCTTTGACTGCAGTGGTTTGGCTGGAAGCGGGACGCGTGGTAAGTTAGAGGCGTTCGCTGGGAGATGATTATGCTTGACGTTTTTGCCGTGGCCGTTACGATCGCGTTCTTTGTAATGTCCATCGGGTATGTTCATTTTTGCGATCGGGTGAAATGAGGCAAGCCATGAGTGCCGAATCAATTGTCATGCTGCTGGTAAGTGCGTTGCTGCTGGTTTACCTCGGCTACGCCATGCTCAGACCGGAGAAATTTTAATGAACTTCAATGGATGGCTCCAGATTCTGGTTTATCTGGCCCTGATCCTGGCGGTCACCAAACCGCTGGGTGTCTTTATGACGCGCGTATTCAACCGCGAGCGCACCTTTCTGGATCCGGTTTTGCGTCCGCTGGAACGATTGATTTACCGCCTGACCGGCGTGGATGAGGACCACGAGATGAGCTGGATCGAGTATGGCGTGGCTATGCTCCTGTTCAGCGTGGTCTCGATGTTGCTGCTGTACCTGATCCAGCGCATGCAGGGCGCGTTGCCATTCAATCCCCAGAAGCTGGGCAAGGTGGCGCCGGACCTGGCGTTCAATACCGCCGCTTCATTCACGACCAATACCAACTGGCAGGCCTATACGCCGGAAACCACCATGAGCTATCTGACGCAAATGGCCGGCTTGGCGTACCACAACTTTGCTTCGGCCGCCACGGGCATTGCGCTGGCCATCGCCTTTGTTCGCGGAATCGCCCGCCGGGAGATGAAGACCATCGGCAACTTCTGGGTCGATATGGTGCGTTCCGCACTGTGGGTGTTGCTGCCGGCTTGTATCGTGGGTGCGTTATTTCTGGTATGGCAGGGAGTTCCCCAGAACCTGAAGCCGTATGACACGGTGAAGCTGCTTGAACCGCAGCAGGTCCAGCGCGTGGACGCCGGCGGTAAACCGGTAGTGACCGCCGACGGCAAACCGGTGATGGACACCGTGACCACCCAGGTGATCGCCCAGGGGCCGGTGGCTTCCCAGGAAGTGATTAAGATGTGGGGCACGAATGGCGGCGGCTTCTTCAACGCCAACAGCGCTCATCCTTTCGAGAATCCGACGCCGTTAAGCAACTGCCTGCAGATGTTCATGATTTTCGCCATCTCCGCCGGACTCACCTATACGCTGGGCCGCATGACCGGCTCCCAGCGCCACGGATGGGCGGTATGGGGAGCCATGGCGCTCTTGTTTGCCGTGGGCGTATCCACCGCCTACTGGGCGGAGGCCCGCGGGAACCCGCTGCTGGCCGGCGCCAATCAGCAGGCAACCCTGTCGCAATCCGGCGGCAACATGGAGGGCAAAGAGGTCCGCTTCGGCATTGCAAGTTCCGCGCTGTTTGCCACCACCACCACGGATGCCAGTTGCGGCGCCGTGAATGGCATGCACGATTCCTTTACTCCCCTCGGCGGTATGGTGCCGATGGCCAACATCATGTTGAGCGAAGTCATCTTCGGCGGAGTTGGCGCCGGCCTGTACGGCATCCTGATCTACGTCGTGCTGGCGGTATTTATTGCCGGATTGATGGTGGGCCGTACGCCGGAGTATTTAGGCAAGAAAATCGAGGCCTACGACGTCAAAATGGCGATGTTGGTGGCTCTGATCTTCCCCTTGCTGATTCTGGTGATGACCAGCATCTCCGTGGTGAATGGATTCGGCACCTCGAGCATTGCCAATTCCGGGCCGCATGGCTTCAGCGAGATTCTGTATGCCTTCAGTTCTGCCGCCGCGAATAACGGCTCCGCATTCGCCGGGCTCAATGCCAATACGCTCTGGTACAACGCCGCCATCGGGATGGTGATGTTATTCGGGCGTTTCTGGATGAAGATCCCGATGCTGGCGATTGCCGGAAGCCTGGCGCGCAAGAAGCATGTTCCCGCCTCGCTGGGAACTTTTCCGGTAACCACTCCTCTTTTCAGCCTGCTGCTGATTGGCGTGATTATTATCGTGGGCGCGTTGACCTTCTTCCCGGCACTGAGTCTGGGGCCCATTCTCGAGCACCTGCAGTTGATGTCAGGCAAGGTCTACTGAGGAATCTATGGCTAAGAAAAGAGCAATCTGGGAATGGAAGATTGTGCGGCGTGCGATCGTCGACTCCATCCTTAAGCTTAACCCTCGCAAAATGATGGGCAATCCCGTCATGTTCGTGGTGGAAGTCGGAAGCGTCGCTACCACCATCCTGCTGCTGCGCAATCTATCGCATCATGCGGCCGGTTTCCGCTTCAATCTGCAGATCACGTTGTGGCTGTGGTTCACCGTGCTCTTCGCCAACTTCGCCGAAGCCATGGCGGAAGGCCGCGGCAAAGCCCAGGCCGATACGCTGCGCAAAGCCCGCGCGGAAACCATGGCCAATCGCCTGTTGCCCGACGGCAAGACGGAAACGGTCCCCGGTTCAAATCTGCGTACCGGCGACATTGTGCTGGTGGTCGCGGGCGAACTCATACCCGGGGACGGCGAGATTATCGAAGGCGTGGCTTCGGTGGACGAGTCGGCGATTACCGGCGAGTCCGCGCCCGTCATCCGCGAGTCCGGCGGCGACCGTTCGGCGGTCACCGGCGGCACCCGCGTTCTTTCCGATCAGGTCAAAGTCCGCATCACCTCGAATCCCGGTGAGACCTTTCTGGATCGCATGATCGCCCTGGTCGAAGGCGCGGAGCGCCAGAAGACCCCGAACGAAATCGCGTTGAACATTCTGCTCTCCGGCCTGACGATCATCTTTCTGCTGGCCGTCGTCTCGCTGCAGCCGTTTGCGATTTACGCCGGCGCACCCCAGACCGTATTCGTTCTGGTTTCGCTGCTGGTGTGCCTTATCCCCACCACCATCGGCGGGTTGCTTTCCGCCATCGGCATTGCGGGCATGGACCGCCTGGTGCAACACAACGTGCTGGCCATGTCCGGACGCGCCGTGGAAGCCGCCGGTGACGTAAATACG
>CAZUCM010000347.1:0-3969 GCA_964619235.1 uncultured Terriglobales bacterium | reverse complement strand
CGCATCGAACACGCTGACGGATGCCTTCCAAATACCGCGACCCGTGCCATCCCCTTCGATAAACGGAATGATCGGGTTATCGGGAACGTTGTACTTCCCGTCTTTGTATTCAATGCGCGCACCCTTATCCAAGGGCACAGGAATGCCGTTATAAACCGTAGCCGCCATCCAACACCTCCATCACGAAAGGTTTCAAAGCTTCAAGGTTTCAGAGTTTCAAAGTTCGAGGACCAAAAGTTCTCATGATTCGCACGTCTCCGAGGATTCAGCAGAACCGGTTTTGGAAATATCGCCATCCCGGGAAACCAGCCTTGACGTAAGACCTCTTGCAGCCGGCAACTTTGAAACGTTGAAACCTTGTAACCTTGCCCCACATCATCTGTTCCTATCAGACCACGACTTGAGAAATCCATCAACCGGAAGCGCGGGGGGTGGGGGCGCCGGTCAGCCCTGCCGTGACAGGCGCTCATAAATCTCGCGGACGCCGATCATGGTGAGTTGCAGCTCGCTTTCCAATCCGCCGGGGAAGTCGCGCTGGAGCATCTTGCCGCACAATTGCTCGCAGGCCGCCAGCGCCGGCCCGGAAACCGGCAGTGTCTTGCGGGCGCGCCCGGTTACCAGGCGAATGGCATGTTCCACCGTGCGCAAAAAATCCGTATGCAACTGGAGCCTGCTCCCGTCCTCGGCTCCCAGGAGACCCCGCTCCATCAGCTGGGACAACCGCTGCCGCAATGTCCCCGGCGCCGCATCTATGCCATGGCGCACCAGCCGCATGGTCACAAGAAAATCGATGTCGTAGAGCCCTCCCGGGCCGTTCTTCAAATTGCCGGCATCCTTATCCGTCTTCTCCAGGCGCGTGCGCATTTCGCGTATGCCGGCAACAAACTGACTGTCGGCGGCAAAACGGCCGAAAGAGCCGGAGACCATCGCCCGAACCACGCCGGCGAGTCCACAACCGCCGGCGATATGGCGCAATTTGGTATAGGTAAGCGCCTCCCAAACCTGCGCCTCGCGCGCAAGGTACACTTCCAGCTGCTCCGGGCGCACCACCAGTTCCCCTTCTCCACCGTGCGGACGCAGCCGCGCGTCCACGGGAAACACCGCGCCTTCGCGGGTGTATGCGGAAAGCGCATCGACCATGCCTACGCCTACGCGGCGAGCCTCCGCCGGATCGGTTTCCGTGCCGGAGACAAACAGCAGGTCGGCATCGGAAAGCAGGTCGTGTTCCCGTGTACCCAACCGCCCGAGGGCGAAGACGGCAAATCCGGCCGGCGGTCGCAGAATCGCCAGCGCCGCGCGAATCACCTCATCGGCGGCCTCCGTAGTCTCCGTCAGACCTTCCCACACCGGCCGCGCCCGCATCACATCGCGCGCTCCCGAGGCGAATACGCGCGCACGATAACGTTCCCGCAATAACGCCATCATTTCCATGCGAGAAGCGCCAATTTCTTCCAGGTAAGCCAAAGCGCGGTCCGGCATCGGTTCGGCTCCGCCGGCCTCCGAGGCGCTCTCGACTGCGGCTTGCGGCGCGGAAGCGGAGGAAAATAAGGCCCCCGATTCGGGAATTGCCGTTCCCGGTGTTTCCCCACCGCCCGTGGAATGGTTTGTTCCGCCTTCGGCCGCCAAGGTTTCCAGCGTCGCGATCTCCTCGGGGTGACGGATCAGAATATCGGTCAAATAATCGCTGAGGGCGAATACCTCGACCGCATTGGTGATGGCGGCTGGCGCGTGCACCACGGCGGCATATCGCTCCGAACTGGTAAACGCCGAGGCCAGGAAGCGGTCAAGATTCCGCCGGGTATGAATATTGAGCTCCGGCCGCTGAGTGAATTCGTAAAGCGCAGGCGCATCCACGGCCAGACGATCCGGAATCTGCCGGCGCCGCTTTTCCCGGTCTTCGCTGGCACTGCGCAGCCGGAACTCCGCCTCTTCGCTCTGGTAGCGGACCTGCTGTTGATCGACGATACGACTGTAAATTTCCGCCACCGCGCTCATGCGCTGCCGTATACGCGAGATCAACTCCTCCGGACGCCCCGGACGGCGGTCTCCGCCGGGGGCCAGATGGTCTTCGCCCGACGGAGTCATCACCATGCGCGCCAGGATTTGCAATTCGTCATCCTGCGCCGGCAGGCGGTGCGTCTGCTGTCCGTGGCGCATTTGCATGCGGTGTTCCACCGTGCGCAGGAACTCATAGGCGCCTGTCAGTTCCTGGTAGTCATGGCCGCCAATGTGTCCTTTATCGTGCAGTTTCTGCAATGAGAACAGAGTGCCGCCGGAGCGCAGCCATTTCTCCGCACCGCCGTAAACGCGTTGCAGGCACTGCACCAGAAACTCGATGTCGCGGATGCCGCCCCGGTCCAATTTCACGTCAATGGCCTCGCCGTGCCGCGCCATCCACTTCCGCCGCCGGGCGCCGATTTTCTCCCGCGCCTGCAATGCGGTCTCGATTGCCGCAAAGTTGATTTTTTCCGTATAGACGAACGGCTGCACCTGGCGGATAAACTGGCGCGCCAGCGTCTGGTCGCCGGCCGAATGGCGCAGCTTGATCAGAGCCTGCCGTTCCCAGTCGGCGGCCGAATGCTCGTAATACTGCAGGGCTCCGGCAATTCCGATGGCCGGTTCCCCTTCCCCGCCCTGCGGACGCAGACGCAGGTCAATGCGGAATGGGACCCCTTCATGGCTCATGGCCGCCAGGGTTCCGGTCAGCTGCTGCGCCAGACGGATAAAGTACTCGCGATTGGATATGGGCGCCGCCGGCGGCGCTTCGCCGTCGCCGAACAGGTACAAGACATCGACATCGGAGCTGTAATTCAGTTCATTGCCGCCCAGCTTACCCAGCGCCAGCACCGTAAACGGAACAATCGCCAGGCGTCCGCCGGCATCGATCCGCTGGGGCGGTCCGTAGCGGTTGCGTAATCGCATGTCCGCGTCGCGCAGCGCTTCTTCGATCAGCACGTCCGAGAGCGCGGAAATTTCCGCCGTGGTCTCCGCCAGGGTGGCGATCCGCAGCACGTCGCGCAACATGATACGCACGTATTCCCGCCGCTTGAATCGCGCCAGCAGCAGCACCATATCGGTCTCCAGCGACCGTGAACGGAAGCGCGCGAATGACTCGCCAAATTCTTCGCGGGAATGCGTGAGCCCGAGATTCTTCTCGCGCAAAAGCACCTGGAAAATGTCGGGATTGCGGATCAGCGACTCGCCCAGAAATTGGCTGTAGCCAAACACCGTGAGGGCATAATGCAGAAGAAAATGATGGCCGGAAAAGAGCTTCAGCGCACCAGCAGCGTCGGACGCCGTCAACCGTTCAAACAGATTGAGCGCCGTATCGGGATCCGGCGATTCGGCAAGCACTTGCGCCAGCGGTTGCCGCAACGCCTCCGGCAAACGCTCGTGCACACACGCCAGGTTCCGCGCCGCCACTTCGGGATGCCGGAACTTGACCTGCGCCAGAGCCGCTGCCTGATGCTGTAGTCCACTGTGCGTCACAAATTCTCCGTTCGAGAATAGCACGCGGCACGAGCGGCAAGTAACGTAAGGAGAGGCATAATGCGAGGGTTCTGTTGACGCTATATGGACAAGGCTATGATTCGCCAATGGTAATGAGCCCAGATCGGCGAAGCGGGAATTTCTATTGCATTTCATGCCGTGAAATGATTTATTACACAGTATGGACAGAATGAAACCGCGCTGGTTTCGCGGCAATATCCAAGCCGCCCTGCGTGTCCTTCCCGTCACGGTTTTGACAGGTGCGCGGCAGACCGGAAAGACCACGCTGACACAGGCGATTGAGCCCGCGCGGAAATACTTCACCCTCGACGACTTCGGGATTCTCGACCAGGCAGAGAGCAATCCCGATTCGCTGCTTTCGGCCCGTCCAATCATTCTCGATGAAGTCCAGCGAGCGCCGCAGATCCTGCTTGCCGTCAAGCGAGCCGTTGACACCGGACGGCGGGCGGGAGATTTCAT
>CAZUCM010000346.1:0-3973 GCA_964619235.1 uncultured Terriglobales bacterium | reverse complement strand
CCGATGTCAGCTTCGAGATGTTTTTCACGCATACGCTGGCGCACGAACTGATGCACGGACTGGGACCGCATCAGATCACGGTTGCCGGCCGCTCTACCAGCGTCCGCCTGGAACTGCGGGACGCCTATAGCGCCATCGAGGAGGCGAAAGCCGACGTTACCGGATTGTTCGCATTGCAGTACATGATGGACCATGCCGAGGCTATGGGCCTGGGCGCGGTTCTTCCCGCCGATGAAGCCGCCCAGCGCCAGCTTTATATCACCTATCTGGCCTCGGCCTTCCGCTCGCTGCGCTTTGGCCTGGAGGATGCGCACGGCAAGGGCATGGCGGTGCAGTTTAATTACTTTGTCGATCATGGAGCATTTGTCGAGCAAGCCGACGGCACGTTTGCCGTGGACGTTCCCAGAATGAAGCTGGCCGTGCGCGGCCTAACCCACGAGTTGCTTACCCTGGAAGCAACCGGAGATTATGCCGGCGCCCGGCAATTACTGGATCAGCTGGGCGTCGTGCGTCCCAGCGTGCAACAGGTGTTGCAACGGCTGCAGGCCATTCCCACCGATATTGACCCGGTTTTTGTCACCGCCGACGAAGTGACCGCGCCCCCGGTTGTGGTGCGGAAAAGACGCCGGAGATAGGGCGGTGGAGCGTTCCACGTTTGGTCTCCGGCCCAGGCGGGAAGCCGCCGCGACGGGCCGGTAGATTTCGTAACGTCCGGGGTTGCAAAACGGGAAACGGGAAACCTGGAAGGTGGAACCTTGTTTTCGAGCCTTGCTCCCGGGTCACGGGAACTCTAGAATCAAGCTGATGAGAATGTTCATGCGCAACTGGTCGGTACTGGTGGGAACTGTCGCCGGCGTAGAGGTGCGCATACACCTGACGTTTCTGCTGTTGCTGGTCTTTTTGTGGCTGCCGGATGCTTCCGCTGTGCACCCAGGGGAGCGCGCACTGGCATTGGCCGGCATCATTCTGGCGTCGGTGGTGCTGCATGAACTGGGACATGCGGTGGCCTCGATTGGTACACGGACGCCGGTGCGCTGTGTCATGCTGCTGCCCATTGGCGGCGTCAGCCTGATGGACGACACAGCGACCCAGGATTTGAGTTGGGCGCGGGAGATTCGCATTGCCCTGGCGGGGCCGGCCGTCAGTTTCGCGGTGGCCGGAATCGCGACCGCGTTCGGCCCCTGGTTGTATCCCCACCAGCCGCTGCTGCCGCCGGCCATCCATACGGCTCACCTGGGACACTCCCTGGTCTGGATCAACGTGCTGCTGGGCTTGTTGAATTTGCTGCCGGCCTATCCGTTGGACGGAGGACGCGTGGTGCGCGCATTTCTTTTGCGCCGCTACGATGCGCTTCGCGCCACCCGCCGTGCCGTCAGCGTGGGACAGTTCTGCTCCACCATCTTCCTGTTTGCCGGCATGGCCGGCGCAATCTATGGCCAGCCGTGGAGCTATGGGGCCATGCTGGTGGGCTTCTTCCTGTTTGTGGGTGTGCAGCTGGAAGACCGCTACGCCGTCTTTCATGCGGTGCTGGAAAGCGTGCGCATGGAAGAAGTGATGTTGACCGAGTTTGCCACCTTGTCTCCGGCCGATACGCTGGAAGATGCGCTCGCCAAAGCCATCCATTCGCTGCAGGACGATTTTCCCGTCATCCGCGGCAGTGAACTGGTGGGGATTATCTCCCGTTTCCGCATCCTCGACGTCCTGCGGGACAACGGGAACGGATACATCCAGCCCGCCATGAGCAATGTCGTGGAGATTGCGCAACGCAACGACTCGCTGGCTTCCGTTTTCGGCAAGATTACCCAGGCCGGAATCCGGCTGGTTCCCGTGGTCGATGGCGAACGCCTGGTCGGGATCGTTACCCTGCAAAACCTGATGCATTCCATGGCGCTGCTTTCCGAAAGCAAGAAACTGCAGCAGCGGTCAGAGGCTGCGGAATAGGCGTCTTGCCGGCGCTACCACGAAAAAATCCCCGCAGGCCGGCGGCGTGCGGGGATTGCAGAAACAGAAACTACTTGGCTTCCGCTGCCTGGGCCCGGGGTGCTTCGGGCAGATAGATGGTCTTTACGTCTTGTACGCCGCTGGCCTTGCGGAGCTCTTGCAGCACATTCTCCGGTACCGGGCCATCGACGCGGACAACGGCCAAAGCCTGGCGGGGTTCGCGGGATTCTTCCGCGCGGCCCAGCGAGAAGTCGGCGATGTTCACCTTGTTCTTGCCCAGGATGGTGCCCACCTGTCCGATCACTCCGGGTACGTCAAGATTGCGCATGAACACCAGATGTCCGGCCAGCAGAGTCTCGATATCAATGCCATCGACGGAGAGCAGACGCGGGGAGCTGCCGTGCAGCACCGTTCCGCGCACCACCTGTTCGCCGGCCGCGGTGTGCAGGGTAATGGTCATGATGTCGCGGTCGCCATTCTCCTTCGACGTTTTTCCGGTCTCGGTGATACGGATGCCGCGGGCCTCCGCCATCGCCGTGGCATTCACGACGTTGGCGTGGTCTTCCACCACTTCGTTGAGTACACCCATCACCGCGGCATTGCGCACCAGTTCCGTCTTCCAGGCGCCGATATGGCCGCTGTAACGGATGGCGATTTCCTTTAAGGAAGCCGATTTGATCACATGCGCGGCGAATGCTCCCAGACGCTCCGCCAGCACGATATAGGGCTGCATCTGCAGGTACTCTTCGTAGGAGACCGAGGGGACGTTGACCGCATTCTGGAAGACCCCTTTGGTGAGATACTCGATTACCTGTTGCACAATCTGCACGCCCACTGCATCCTGGGCTTCCTTGGTGGAGCCGCCGATGTGGGGCGTGAGAACCACGTTTTCCAGGGCCGCGAATGGAGAGTTCTTGGCCGGCTCCTCGCGGAATACGTCCAACGCAGCGGCTGCCACCTGTCCGGACTTGAGCGCATCCAGTAGGGCGGCTTCGTCGATCAGTTCGCCGCGGGCGCAGTTCACGATGCGCACGCCCTTCTTCATCTTGGCCAGGGATTCGGCATTGATCAGGCCGAGGGTCTGCGGTGTCACGCCCAGATGCAGGGTAAGATAATCGGCCTTGGCGAAGACCTCGTCCATGGGCATCAGTTTGATTCCCAGGTCTTCCACCACCGCCGGGGTAATGAAGGGATCATGGGCGATAACGTTCATTTTGAAAGCCAGAGCCCGGCGCGCCACTTCTATGCCGATGCGTCCCAGGCCGACGATGCCCAGGGTCTTACCGCGCAATTCGGTTCCCTGGAGCGACTTCTTTTCCCACTTGCCCTCATGCATCAGGCGGTCGGCGCGCGGCAGGAAGCGGGCGAGAGAAATCATCATGCCCACGGTCTGTTCCGCCACGGCAATCGCGTTGCCGCCCGGGGTGTTCATGACCGCAATGCCTTTCTTGGTGGCGGCGTGCAGGTCGACATTGTCGACGCCCACTCCGGCGCGGCCGATGACCCGCAGTTTGTCGGTGGGGGCCAGCAGAGCTTCCCCAACATCCACGGCAGAGCGCACGATGAGCGCGTCCGCGCCTTTCAGGTGTTCGGGCAAGTTGCCCGTGATCTGGTCGGGCGTGATTACCGTCCATTCCGCATGTTGCTTCAGCAGGTCAATGGCGGACGAGGCGATTTTTTCGGCGACAACGATCTTCATGAGCGCACCCTCGAATGAGACAAATTTACCGCAGTCACGGCTCTAGCCGCGTTTTTTGGGAGTCTAAGCCAGCTTACACCAGAACCGGTGAAATCGGGCGGACGGATGAGACTGGGATTTTCGATTGTTCCAATCGGAAATCCCAGCCATCGGCTGTCAGCGCTCAGCTTTCAGCCGGCAGGCGCCGGCGCTGGAAAGGCGGTGGTGGCTTGCTTCGCCTCTTGCCCGGCAAAAATCGGAAAAATCTTGGCTACGAAGAACTTAGCCGTGCTCTGGCTGAGAGCTGAAAGCTTACCCTGCCGGCCCCCGGAACCCTTTGGCATGCGCTAACAT
>CAZUCM010000345.1:0-3974 GCA_964619235.1 uncultured Terriglobales bacterium | reverse complement strand
GGGCGCCGTGCTGCTGTGGGATTTCTTTATCCGCGTAATGCAAGGGGTGACCATGGCGTTCTTTGAAGACGTGTGGTCGCGCAACTTCTTGAATTTCTTCGCGACTCCGCTTTCCATAACCGAATATGTTACGGGACTGGTGCTTTCCAGCACGGCTTCCAGTTCGGTGGGTCTGGTGGTGATGCTGGTATTGGCAACTACGATTTTTGGCCTTTCGTTTTTTGTTTACGGCATTCTGCTGGTCCCGTTCCTGCTGGTTCTGTTTTTGTTCGGTATCTCGCTGGGGATAGTAGGCAGTGCGATGGTGTTGCGTTTAGGGCCATCCGCCGAGTGGTTCGTGTGGCCGATTCCCGCTGTGCTTGCGCCCTTTGCCGGTGTCTTTTATCCGCTGGCTACGCTGCCGCGCTGGATGCAATATGCCGGGCATCTCTTGCCGCCGTCGTATGTATTTGAAGGCATGCGAAGAATACTTTCCGGCGGGGTCATGCCGCTGGGGGCGTTGCTTTGGGGTGCGGGACTGGCTGTGTTCTATGTTTTGTTCGCCGGCTGGTTTTTTACCCGCATGTACCGGCAGGCGGTGCGTACCGGTCTTATCGCCCGGTATAGCGCGGAGACGGTGAGCTAGACCGGTCCACACTTCTTCCCACTCGATCTATCGGCAGAAAACTTGATTGTCTTTAGCGTTGCCCGGACGTTTATTTTCCGATGCCGGCATGGCTTCTCGCCTGGTAAAGCCGCTACCCTGCCTTGCCGATCACAGATATAGGCAAACTCTGGTTTGGGTCTGACTCTCGGCGCTGAATGAGCTGGGTTTGGCGGGAGGATCATGACACCAGGGATGGGCTGGGAGCCGGTCTCCGCGGTTGCGGTCGTCCTGCGTATGAATATTGTGTTTTTCATCGGCGGTTTTCTTCTGATGCTGGGCGCGCTGGCGATTTCCCTTCATCGGCGTGATGGGCGGTCCGGTCCGCATTCTGTCCCAATCGACTGGCATCATCTGGCGCTGATTTCAGGCATTTTGGCCATTCTCCTGGTTGCCGGTTGGCACGTTGCCGGTTGGCGGCAGCACATGGCCGACGAATCTTTCCGTGCGCGGTTGCTGGCTCAAGTCAGGGCGGTCGCCCGCACCATCAATCCGCGGGAAGTGATGGCTCTGTCTTTTGCGCTGGAGGACAAAGCGAAACCGGAATTCCAGCGCCTGCATGAACAAATGATGGTCTTCGCCGAAGCCGCCGGCGAAAGAAGTCTTTACAGCATGGCACTGCGGAATGGGCAAATTGTCTTCGGGCCGGAGCATGCGGAAGAAGGCAATCCGCTGGCATCGGCTCCGGGTGATGTCTATCGCAATCCGCCTCCAGGGAATTGGGAGGCTTTCCGTACGGCTAAGCCGGTTGCCGAAGGTCCTTACACGGATGAGTACGGAACATTCGTCAGTGCCTATGCTCCGGTCACCGATCCGTCCAACGGTGAGGTGGTGCTGTTAGTGGGAAGCGATGCCAATGAGGCGGAGTGGCGGGCTGCGATTTCGGGAGAGCGGCGCTATGTCCTATTCTTTACCTTGCTGGTGGGCGGAATCCTGGTTGCGGGCAGTGGTGTCCTGCGCTGGCGGCAGAGTTTGCCACCACAGGAATTGAGGTGGCTATGTCACGCGGAAGTGGCGCTGATCGCCACTCTGGGATTAGTTCTCAGCATGGGGGCGACTCATCTGGTGCGGGCGGAAGAAGTCCGTGCCAACCAGTTGTTGTTTGCCCAGTTGGCTGCAGCCCGGGCGGAAGCCGTAGTGAGCGCGGTTCAGTCCATTGGCTACGAGCAGCTGGCGTCTTTGGCGCGCTTTGTGGAGGGTTGTCCGAAGCTGACCCGGCAGCAGTTCCAGTCATATGCTCTGCCGTTGGCCAATACCTTGGGAGTGCAGGCATGGGAATGGATTCCACTGGTGTTGGCGGATGAGAAATCCAGTTTCGAAGCCCAGGTTCGCAGCCAGGATCTTTCCGAATTCAATATCTTCCAGAAGGACCGCAATGGCGGGCGAATCCCCTCGGCCGGGCGGTCCACGTATTATCCAGTTCTCTATGCGGAGCCTCTTGCCGGAAACCAGCCGGCTCTGGGTTTCGATTTGGGATCGGAACCAAACCGGCGCGCCGCACTGATGGAGGCCACGCAGACCGGACTGCCTGCCATCACTGCGCCGGTCACGCTGGTGCAGGAGACCAGGAAACAGAAAGGCGTGCTCATCTTCTATCCCGCGTTGGGGAGGGAATCACGGCATCTCATCACCGATAGCAACAACACGAAAACCGGCAAAGGCGGGGCTCCGAACTTTGGTTTTACGCTGGCCGTGTTGCGGCTGGAGTCCATGCTCACGCAGGCGCTGAAGCACTCCGGCTACGGAGATTCTTCGATTCAGGTGAATCTCTATCAGCTGGAACCGGGGCAGACTCCGGACTGGCTGGCTTCGTCCGCCTCCGAGTCTGGCCATGAAAACAGCTCCGGCGGCCGTACACTGGGCCTGGGCCATCAGGCCGCAAATGCTGCCTTGCCGCCGCAGAATCCGTTTCAGGTGGCTGATTCCGGCCTGTTTGCGCTTTATCCACTGTTTGTCTTCAACCGGACCTATGCGATTGCGGTTACTCCCGGTTCCGCCTATTCCCAGGGCAACCTCCTGATGGCCAGCCGGGTGACGGGATTGGCCGGAGCATTACTTTCCGGACTGCTGGCGCTGTTTGTCGGTTTCCTGAACAGTCGCCGGGCAGCGCTGGAAGTGGAAGTGGAACTTCGCACTTCGGAATTGCGTGCCAGCGAGAGCTTCCAGCGAAACCTCACGGATAATCTTCCCGCCGGAGTGATGATTGTCGATCTTCACACGCATCTGATCGAATCCGTCAATCCCGCAGCCGCTGCCATGTTTGGCAGTCCAGCGGATGAGATTGTCGGCCGCCTGTGCCATCAATACCTTTGTCCTGCCCAGGTCGGCCAGTGTCCGGTGACCGATCACGGGCAACAAATCGACAATTCCGAGCGGGTCCTGCTGTGCAAAGACGGCTCGCAACTGCCAATTCTGAAGTCGGTCCGAATCATCTCCGACCGGGGGAATCAAAAGCTGCTGGAATGCTTTGTGGATATTACCGACAGCAAGAAAGCGGAACTGGCATTGTCCCGGGAACGGGACTACTTCTGGCAGATCATGAATGCCACGGCCAACGGGATTGCGGTCACCGATCAGGAAGGGCGATTCCGATACGTGAATCCGGCCTTTGCCCGCATGGTTGGCTGTTCGGCGGAAGAGCTGCTCGGCAAAACGCCCGGCGATGTGTCGCCGATCGATTTCCATATTCCACCCGACAGCGATTCAGGCCGGCCGGGCGCCGCCCGCGGCCGTACCTATGCCACCGAATTGTTGAGTTTTGGCGGGCGGTTGACGCCGGTTCTGATTCGCGCTGTGCCGCACGTGCAGGAGGCCAAGGATGTCGGTACCATTGCCGCCGTCGTCGACCTCACCGACTTGAAGGAAGCCGAGCGGGAGCTGCAGGAAATCAATCGCCAACTGGAGGAGTCCAGCCGCCAGGCGCAGCAGTTGGCCGAACAAGCCGAGAGCGCCAATCAGGCCAAGAGCCAGTTCCTGGCCAATATGAGCCACGAGATTCGTACGCCCATGAACGGCGTAATTGGTATGACCGAGTTGCTGCTGCGTACCCAGCTGGGACATGAGCAACGGCGCTATGCGGAAATTGTGCGCAGCAGCAGCCAGAATCTTCTCAGCCTGCTGAACGATATTCTGGACTTTTCGAAGGTCGAAGCGCGAAAAGTGGTTCAGGAAAACCTCGATTTCGACCTTCCCGCGGTACTGCAAAGCGCCGTGGAGGTGCTGGCCGGCAAGGCCCAGGAAAAGGGACTGGAACTGACCTGCCGGTTGGCACCGGATGTGCCCCGGTTGCTGCGCGGCGATCCCGGGCGCTTGCGCCAGATTCTTGCCAACC
>CAZUCM010000344.1:0-3978 GCA_964619235.1 uncultured Terriglobales bacterium | reverse complement strand
GGAAGTCCATCTTGAGAAGGTTCATCTTCTCGATGGCTTTCATGTCGTAGGCGGTGACGATTTCGTCGTTCTTTGTCTTGTGCAGCGGCACCAGATCGGTCAACGGGCGGGGCGAAATGACGACGCCGGCGGCGTGCACGCCGACGTTGCGGACCATGCCTTCCAGCTTCAGTGCCGTGTCGATCAGTTCATGCACCTGCGGCTCACTCTCGTAAGCCTGCTGCAGGGCCGGCGATTCCTTCAGCGCATCCGCCAGCTTGATATTGAGGGTGAGCGGCACCATCTTGGCGATGCGATCAACGTCGGGATAGGGCATGTCCATCACCCGGCCTACATCCTTGATGGCCGCTTTACAGGCCATGGTGCCGAAGGTGATGATCTGCGCGACATTCTCCCGGCCGTATTTCTGGGTGACGTAGTTGATCACCTCGCCGCGCCGGTTCATGCAGAAGTCCACGTCGATGTCAGGCATGGAGACGCGTTCCGGGTTCAGGAAGCGCTCGAAGAGCAGGTTATACTGCAGCGGATCGATGTCGGTGATGCCCATCGAGTAGGAAACCAGCGCGCCGGCCGCCGATCCACGGCCCGGGCCCACAGGTATACCATGATCCCGCGCCCAGCGGATAAAGTCCCATACTATAAGGAAATAGCCGGAATACTTCATCTGCTTGATGATGTCGATTTCGTAATTCAACCGCTGTTCGTACTCGGCGAAGGAATGTTTCAGTTTGGCGGCATCGCCCTGACTGCGGAGGTATTCCAGGCGGCGCGCGAATCCCTGCCGGGTGACGTGCTCGAAGTAGCTGTCGATGGTGTGTTCTTCCGGTACCTGGAACTCGGGGAAGGGATTGGGAATCTTCTCCAGCTTCAGGTTGCAACGTTCGGCGATGCCCACGGTGCGGGAGAGCAGCTGTGGAGTTTCGCCAAAGACACGGGCCATTTCCTCGGCGCTCTTTACGAAGAAGTCGGTGCCGTCAAAGCGCATGCGGTCCGGATCGTTGAGCGATTTGCCCATTTGCACGCACAGCAGGACGTCGTGTGCATGGGAATCTTCCTGGCAGAGGTAGTGGCTGTCATTGGTGGCCACCATGGGGATACCGGTTTCTTTTTCCAGCCGGAAGAGTTCGGGATTGATGCGGCGTTCGGCGGCCAGTCCCTGGTCCTGGATTTCCAGGAAGAAGTTCTCCTTGCCGAAGATGTCCTGGAAGCCGCCCGCGGCCTTTTTTGCCTGATCGTATTTTTGCTGGGTAAGCGATTCGGCGACTTCGCCTTTCAGGCAGGCGGAGAGGGCAATCAGGCCTTTGGCGTGTTCGGCGAGAAAGGCCTTGGAAATGCGCGGCTTGTAGTAAAAGCCGTGCAGCGAGGCCTCGGAGACGATCTTAACCAGATTGCGATAGCCCTCTTCGTTTTCCGCCAGCACGATCAGGTGGTTATAACTGTCGCCATCAGGGGCCATCCGGGCTGTGCGATGGTCCTCCTTTTTGCAGACGTAGAGCTCGCACCCCAGGATCGGCTTGACGCCCTTGGCCTTGGCGTAGTTGAAGAAGTGGACGGCGCCGAAGATATTGCCATGGTCGGTCATGGCCACGGCGGGCATATTGAGGTCTTTGGCGCGGGCGACCAGTCTTTCCAGGTCGTTGGCGCCATCCAGCAGGCTGTACTCGCTGTGCAGGTGCAGATGAACGAATTCGGGCATGATGAAAGTGCGCAGGCGGTGAACGCGGCCTGCCTGCACTACGATTCTATAGGGAACTGACCACACCGCGAAAGTTGCAATTGGCAATTGTATGGTCGGGCGGGGAACCCATTTGCCGCGCAGGCGGAGGAGATTGCAAATTTGCAGTTGATGGAACCCCCGATGGCTTAGGCGTGGCCCGCCTTTCCATCACAAATTGCAATGTGCAAATCATATATTTCCCGTGTCTCCGTGAGGAATGACTTGGGTGGGGAGAATAGTGCGGGGAAGGGCCGGTCCATGCAACCGTTTCCCGCCTCCTGCGCTTCTAGTAACACAGGTGTAAAATCGCGAACACGGATAGTGGGCCTAAGGTTCCGTCCTCGAGGCGACCATGAATGTCCATGTAAGCTACAAGGCCCCCAAGACGCCCGAAATCGAAAATCAGATCAAGCTGCACATCGAAAAGCTGCACAAGCGGTTGCAGGTCTTCCGGCCGGATTTGATTCATCTGCACGCGACTCTGGAACAGAATTCGGTCCGCGAAGGATTCACGGTGGCGATGAATCTGCGGCTGCCTTCCGGGCAGATGGCGGTTTCCAGCCAAGGCGTTACCCAGGTGGTGGCGGTAAAAGCGGCATTCGATGATCTGCAGGAGCAGGTAAGCAAACACAAAGCCCGCCTGCGCGAGCGCTGGAAATGGGCGCAACCGCGAGGCGGCGGCCGTGCGCGTACTCCCTCGCAGGTTCCCTTTGAAGATACGCTGGCGGCGGTGAAGTTGCCCGCCATCTCCAGCGGCGACATTACCTCCTGGGTGGACGTCAATTTGCATCGGCTGATTCGCTTTGTCGAGCGCGAGCTCCGCTACCGCGAGGCGAACGGCCAGCTGCGGGCCGGGGCGGTGGTGGCCGAGGAAGTGATTGACGAAACCATTGCCACGGCGTTGGGCGATAGCGTGGAAAAGCCCGAGCGGCTGGCGCTGGAGCCATGGCTGTTCCGCATGGCGATGCGCAGCCTGGACGATCTGGCGCGGCGCAATTCGGAAGAAGGAGCCGTCTCGCTGGAGCAGAGCGCACGTACGGCCAACGTCGAGGCCAGCGACGAGGCGCAGCTGCAGTTCCATCAGCCGGACGAACTGCTGGCGGAACAGGACATCACTCCCGACCCAGGGACGGCTACCCCGGAAGAAATCGCCAGCTCGGACGAGATGATCGCGATGGTGGAAACGGCCCTTTCCGGATCGAGAAAAGAGGACCGGGAAGTCTTCCTCCTGTATGCGATCGAGGGCTTCAGTCCGGAGGAAATTGCCGTGATCGGCGACCGCAGCGTCAACCAGGTTCGGGCTTCCATCATGGCGGCGCGCGCGCATCTGCGCAAGAAACTGCCTCATCTCGGCGAATTCCCGAACAACATGTTTTCTCATGGCACGGTCGCCTGATCGGGGCGGCGAAGGAGAAGCTCATGATTACGCGCGAAAACATTGTCGAATTGGCGCAATTTGAATCTCCCGAAGGAGGCGCCCTCAGTTTTTATTTTCAACCGGAGACGCCACAGAATAAATCTCACCGGGAAGAGACTATCCAGGTGAAAGACCTGGTGCGCCAGGCGCTGCACGATCTCGACAAGAACGGCAAGTCCCATGGTGTGCGTGCGGATCTGGAGCGCATTCTGGCCATGGCCGATCGCCAGCGGGGCAACCGCCGCAACGCCAAGGCGATTTTTGCAAGCGCGCAGCAGAGTTTCTGGCGCGAATATGACGTGCCGGCACAGCTTTCCGGCCGTTCCCTGGTGGTCGGCAAGCGCTTTCATCTGCGTCCCCTCACTGCCATCGCCGGGATCCTGCCGCGCGTATGCATCGGCGTGGTGGGCCGGACCACGGCTCGCGTATTTCAACTTTGGATGGGAGAGATCAAGGAAACCGGCAAAATCGTCTCCGAGTTGCCGCGCCGCAGCCGTAGCGATGGCTTTGCCGGCTACGATGCCGGCCATGCCGAACGTCACGTGGATCATGAAGCCCTGCTTCACTTCAAGAAATTCGCCGGTTTGCTGGCGAAGCATCAGGAGAAAGTCGGCTTCGACCGTTTGGTTCTGGGCTGCCGCGACGATCATTGGCCGGAGATTGAACCCACACTGCATGCTTACGCCCGGCAGTGCCTGATTGGCCGTTTTCCCTTCGATTTTGCCACAGGAACGGTGGATCAGATCCGGGCACAGGCCGAACGCATCATGAGCGAATTCCGCGAGCATCGTTACCACGATCTGTTCCGCCGGGTGGTGAATGAAGCCAAGGCCAACGGTCTGGG
>CAZUCM010000343.1:0-3986 GCA_964619235.1 uncultured Terriglobales bacterium | reverse complement strand
CCTGCCGAATTGATATACACGCTATGCCCGGGCAAAAAGGAAAATCCGCTCTATCGCCTTATGGACACGGGGAAGATCAAGGCGGGCGCCTGTTTTTCTCTTATGGGGCCGCCGGGCACGCACAAACTTGCGCTAGGAATGAATCTTGCCACCGGGTATATCTCGGGCAAGGATCCGAGAAGAAAGCTTTTGATTGTTTCTTTTGGCGGACGCAGTCCGATGGACTTGCACGGAGTTGCGTGGTTCGATTTCAGGTTTAAGTGGGCAGCATGGAATCGACCCAAGGTGGAATTCTATCGCAAGTGCTGGTCAGCGGAATTTGCATATAACGCCAAGTTCTACAACAAGTTTGGACAAGCTCAAAGCCAGAGCAGTGTCGGTGCTGCCTCCAAAGACAGCGGCCGGGCTCCGCGAGCTACCCAGCTGGTGTTTAATCTTGGTCATCTGACACCCGAAGAGTGCCTAGATGCCATAGATAAAATGACCGCAACCGATAAATACTCGGGGGTGTTGCTATCCGATACGGCTTCGATTTGTACGGGCTTTCCGCTTCTGCGGAAGAGCCCGCTATTTTTGCCGGCCTTGATCGACTTGTTCCGGAAGCGTGATTTGGTGTCGGTTTGCCTGGGGGTGCAGGAACCCAGGTCGCCGGAACAGGAGATGGATTTTGCCTTGGAGTCCTGCGCTGACTATCGCATTCGCCACTCGCACTACCCGGATTACAATGAACTTGCGAAAGCGATTGTGAAGCACGCCATGGGGGCGAAAGATGAGACCCTAGGGTTGCGGTCGGAACAACTGGTCAGCGTGGTACTAGATAATGTAACCGGCAAACACTATGGTCGAGATCCAAAATGGCTTTGGGTGAAGCCTGGCAGAAACAGTCCTTCTCCCGCAAGCCCCCCGAAGGAATTGTGCTGCGGTCCAGTCGATGAGTGGATAGAAGTGAATAAGAAAAATAAGGCAAAGAGCAGGCCTAAATAGCGAAGTGGCAAGCCTGTTCAGGCGCCGGCAAAGAAGGCGAAAAAGAAGGGAGCGTCGAGGAGATCAGCCTGAACCGCCACGTTCGCTGTCCCGCTTACTCGCGCTCGCGCTTTGCCCGCGACAGCTCCTGCACCAGGTGGCGAATATCGGAGGGCGGCTTGCAATCCACGGTAATCGTCTTTCCGGTGCGCGGGTGAACGAACTCCAGATGCGTCGCATGCAAGGCGACGCGATCGATGAGCGGCTCCGCGGATTCCGTCACGTGGTATTTCCGGTCGCCGATCACCGGATGGCCGAGGACGGCGAACTGGGCACGGATCTGATTCTGCAGTCCG
Source organism: uncultured Terriglobales bacterium (assembly GCA_964619235.1). Taxonomy (GTDB): domain Bacteria; phylum Acidobacteriota; class Terriglobia; order Terriglobales; family Acidobacteriaceae; genus CAZUCM01. Next base: position 2,667 of record CAZUCM010000343.1, on the reverse strand, counting down.
GTCACCAGTTCCACGCGGACCAGCGTTGCCTCGGGGAAAAGACGCTCGACTTTATAACGGAGTTCGGCGCGCGTGGCCGTAGGATCGTGCTCCTTGCGCAACTGTTGCCACATTCCTTCACGCCGGAAATAGTGAACCAGAGTCGCTTCCCGGGTCTCCAGGCGGCCACGAAGCACTGCGAGATACTGCCGCACGGGAGTATGGGCAAGAAACTGCCGCACCAGCGGTTCCCGGTCCTCCATGGTTTTCGCAAACAGCAAAATGCCGGAGGTGAACCGGTCGATACGGTGTACGACGTATGCCTTCTGGTGCTTCCGCCTCAAGCTTTCGATAAGCAGAGTCAAGGCAGAAGGCGTCTCCGAGCCGGGAATTGGCACGGCGATGAGCCCGGCCGGCTTATCAAGCACCAATACGGCATCGTCCTCGTAGAGCACGGAAATCTCATGCGAGACGCGGCTCCGGCGCGGAGCTCGGGGAGCGGAGTTCCGCCTGGGCTTGGCGGGACGGGAACCGGATTTGCCTGAATCTTTTTTCAATTTGCCGCCCGTGGAAACCGTAGACCCCGGTGTGCCAGCGTTAGTGTAACAAGAGCACGCGGCCGTCTGGCGAGGAGGCTTACTGCGTGTCATAGGCTCTGGAGGGCAGCAAGAACTGCAGACCAAAATAGCCCACAAAATAGGACTGATTGGGTCGCGCCGGTTCAAGACTGCGGCCGGCCATGAGAAGAAGGATGACTGGGCGATGGATACGGTAGCGAGCTCCCACGTCGAGGGTGGGCTGAGCGTCAGGAAGATGGAACGTTCCCTGGGAATAAAACTCCACGTCCGCTTCCAGTCTGGGAGTGAAATCATGGCCGGCGACAAGCCCGCTGATCCAGCCGTTCGGCCCTTTGCGGGCAAACTGATAACCAATTTCGTAATTCACGTCCACCGGCCCAAGCTTCCGGGAGAACTCAAAAGGCAACAAAAAAGCCTGGCTGGCGGGCGTAACGCCTCGCCGGACCGCGTCATTGGGATTGTTAAGGAACAACTGCGGGAACATAGAGACGGATAAACCGTCTTTTCCAGCGTCGTAAAAACGCCATTTGACGCCTAGATTGGATTGTCCAAGGCCAAACTTGGCCGCGGACGAAGGGTCTTGGATACGCAGCCAGGCATTCTCGTAGGTAAGTTGAATGCGATCGCCAAGGCCATAATTTAGGTCGAGATCGGGCACGTGGGAAACGGACTGATTGCTGTAAAAAAACGGCATATAGCCCACGTTGATCTCCCAGTTATGGTTGCCCGGAGTGCCCGGATCGGTGGTGTAATACGGCGGACCGCCCTGGGCCAGGGCGCAGGCGGCGGCGAGGAAAAGGACGAAGATAACAGCCGGAATTCGCAGCACTGTTATGGGACCCAGGTAAGACCGCCGAATGAATGTGCGAAGATCAAAACAAACTCCGCCGGTCTCAATGTTAAAGATGACGTGCCAGAACTTTTTATACCACAGGCTTTCGCGGAGCAGGAACGACTGGCCGCTATTGACGCCGCTGGAACGCCGTGTTCCGATGAGGGAGAATGAGCCGCCAACCTGTTCTACCGGTGGATGCAATTCTGCCGGAGATCATCGCATCCTTAAATCGGTATCCCAACCTTGTGATCGAAGCTCCGCCAGGCGCGGGCAAGACGACGCGAGTGCCGCCTGCGCTACTGGCCAGTGTAAGCGGGGAAGTGGTGGTGATCGAGCCGCGGCGCATCGCGGCCCGGCTGGCGGCGCGGCGGGTCGCCTGGGAGATGGGCGAGACCGCCGGCGAGACCGTCGGTTATCAGGTCCGCTTTGAAGAAGCCGTGGGCCCGCGCACCCGCCTGCGGTTTGTCACCGAGGGAGTGTTGACCAGGCGCCTGCTTTCCGATCCCTCCCTGAAGGGCGTGGCGGCCGTGGTGCTCGATGAGTTCCACGAACGCCATCTCGAAAGCGATCTGGCGATTGCCCTGTTGAAACGGTTGCAGCACACGCGGCCTGAGCTGCGCATCGTGGCCATGTCGGCGACGCTCGAAGCCGTTCCCTTGGCGCAATATCTTGGCGGTTGTCCCATCCTGCGCTCCGAGGGAACCCGTTTCGCACTTTCCATCCAGCACCTGCCATACTCGCCCGAGCCTCTTGAATCCCAGGTGAGGGCGGCGGCGGAGCGGCTGATCGAACGGGAACCCGCCGGAGACATTCTGGCCTTTTTGCCGGGGGCGGCCGAGATTCGGCGGGCGATGCGCGAGTGTGAAGCGCTCGCGCGGCGGGCAAATTTGCTGGTGCTGCCGCTGCATGGCAGTCTGTCGCCCGAAGAACAGGACCGTGCGCTCTCGCCCGCGGCCCAGCGCAAACTGATCCTGGCCACGAATGTCGCGGAAAGCTCCGTGACCGTCGAAGGCGTCAATGCGGTCATCGACAGCGGTCTGGCGCGGATCGCGACCTATTCTCCGTGGAGCGGGCTGCCGGCGTTGCACGTCGGCCGGATCAGCAAAGCTTCCGCGAAGCAGAGAGCCGGGCGGGCGGGACGCACCGGCCCCGGCAGCGTGCTGCGCCTCTATCCGGAGGAGGATTACCTCCATCGCCCGGAGCAGGATGCGCCGGAGATCCTGCGCGCCGACTTGTCCCAGTTATGTCTGGCGTTGCGGGCGATACGGATTGGCG
>CAZUCM010000342.1:0-4004 GCA_964619235.1 uncultured Terriglobales bacterium | reverse complement strand
ACAGGCGTCTTAAGGAAAATATAAAAGGTCGCCTCGGGCCGCGTAACCTCATAGCCGATAGCCTGCAGCGCGTCGCACAGAATATTTCGCTTTTCCTGGTAGGCGGCCGTGTCGATGGTGACATCCGCGGTTTCCATCATTACCCACTGCCAGATGGCGGGTGCATTGACGAATCCCAAGGTGCGATTGGCGAAGGTACAGGCTGCGCGCAATTCTTCCAGGTCGGGAAGCCGGGGAGAAAGTGCCAGATAGCCGATGCGTTCGCCGGCCAGGCCCTGCGACTTGGACCACGAGTTGCAAATCGCGGTATAGCGAATCAGCGAGGCCACTTCCGGCTGCCGTTTTCCGTCAAAGACCATCGCCTTGTAGGGCTCGTCGCTGATTACCGTAATCGGCTGCGGGGCGCTTGCCAGCATCGAATCCAGATCGCGCAAAACCTGTTCCGGATAAACGCGTCCAGTCGGATTATTGGGCGAATTCAGCAGGATGGCCCGGGTGCGGGGCGTGATTGCCGCCGCGATACGCTCAACGTCGGGTAAAAACGCCGCGTCCGTCTCCACCGGAACCATTTTTCCGCTGTGATTGCCGATGTAAAAGAAGTACTCGGGGAAAAAAGGCATCAAGACGATGACCTCGTCCCCGGGATCGAGCAGCGACTTCAAAATCACGTTGCAGGCGCCCGCCGCACCCACGGTAAAGAAGATATCTTCCGCAGTGAAGGCCAAAGCGGTTTCCCGCTGCAATTTGGCCGCGATGGTTGCGCGCGCATCGGGATAGCCGCCGTTCGGCATGTATCCATGCGAGTGGGGCAGGCTCCTGCCGGCGACCTGCCGCAGCGCCGCAAGCACCGCTGCGGGCGGCTCCACATCCGGATTGCCGAGAGTGAAGTCGAAGACGTTTTCCGCGCCGCGCTCGCGCTTCAGTTGCGCGCCCTCTTCGAACATGCGGCGAATCCAGGAAGCACGGCCTAAGGACCCGGCACCGGTCTTGGAAATGGGCATAACACCTCAGTCGTTGGTCTGTGCCGTCGTTGGCCAGAAAAACCCGCTTCCCGTTTCTCGTTTCAGGTTGCGAGCCCGGTCGCCCGTCTCCGGCCACAGAACAACCAGGAAAGGCCAACGACTGCCTTAAAGTTCCGCGTTGCCGATCAGCCCGATGCCGGAGGATTGCAGCTGTTGAATGGCGGCGTCGGGATCGTCGAAGCGGAAAATCAGAATAGCCTTGCCCTCGCGGCCGAAAGGGAAGGCATACATGTATTCAATGTTGATGGAGGTGCCTTCCAGGGCGGCCAGCACCTTGGCCAGTCCACCGGGCTGGTCCGCCACTTCCACGGCCAGCACGTCTGTGGGCTTTACCACGAAGCCTGCCGCTTCGAGTACCTGCGCCGCTTTTTTCGGGTCGGAGACGATGAGGCGCATGATTCCGAAGCGGGAGGTATCGGCGAGCAAAAGCGCCCGGATATTCAACCCCGCTTCAGCCAACAGACGGCAGGGTGCGACCATGTGGCCCGGTTTATTTTCGGCAAATACGCAAAGTTGAGTGATCTTCATGATGATAGCCGCCGGTCAAATACGCGCTTGGCTTTGCCTTCGCTGCGTTGAATGGTGCGTGGTTCTACCAACGTGATCAGGACGTGAATCTGGAGGACTCGTTCCATGGCTTTAGCCAGCTTCTCGCGCAAGGCCTCGATGGCGCCTACGCTGTCACTGAACATCTGGGCGGTGACCTCCACCTGGACCTCCATTTGATCCAGTCCTTTATCGCGGGTCAGGATGATCTGGTAATGGGGCAGGGTGCCTTCCATGTCCAACAGGACGGATTCCACCTGGGAGGGAAAGATATTGACGCCGCGGATAATCAGCATATCGTCGCTACGCTGTCCCACCCGCCGCATCCGGCGTAGCGTGCGGCCGCAGGGACACGGGCCGGTCATGAGGGAGGTGATATCGCGCGTGCGATAGCGAATCATCGGGAAGGCTTCTTTGGTGAGGGTGGTGACCACAAGTTCGCCCTCGGCGCCTTCCGGCAACACCTCGCCGCTCTCCGGATCGATGATCTCGGCCAGGAAATGGTCTTCCAGAATATGCAATCCGTCCTGGCAGTAACATTCGGCGGAAACTCCCGGGCCGATGATTTCAGAGAGGCCATAGAGATCGTGGGCCTTGATGCCGGTGGCCTCTTCCATGCGCCGGCGCATGGCTTCCGTCCATGGCTCCGCCCCGAACATGCCGAAGCGCATGCCCAGCTTCCGAAGATCCACGCCCATGCTCTCGGCGCGGTCGACCAGATGCAGCAGATAGGTTGGGGTACAGCAGATGGCGGTTACGCCGAAATCGCTCATGATCATAATCTGCCGCTCGGTGTTGCCGCCGGAAATCGGGATTACGGTGGCGCCTATGCGTTCCGCTCCATAATGGTAGCCCAGGCCGCCCGTGAACAGTCCGTAACCGAAGGCATTTTGCAGAATATCGCCCTTGTGCAGGCCGCAGCAAACCATGGCGCGCGCCATCACACCGGCCCAGGTATCCAGGTCGTTTTGGGTGTAGGAGACTACGATGGGCTTGCCGGTAGTCCCGCTGGAGGCGTGCAGGCGCACAACGTCTTCCATGGGACTGGCGAACAGTCCGAAAGGATAGGTGTCGCGCAGGTCGGTTTTGACCGTGAAGGGAAGTCTGGCCACGTCGCCCAGCGAGACGATGTCTTCGGGAGCGAGGTGACGCTCGTTCATGCGGGTGCGGAAAAGCGGCACGCGCTCCCATACCCGCTTGACCACCGCCTGCAGGCGGTGCAGCTGAAGCTGTTCCAGTTCCGGCCGGGGCATGTAATCCAGCGCGCTAACCGGATGAGGAGGAATCACTGCCTGTTTTGCGGCGGTCATGCGTTGCACCGGTTTGTAATGTGCCGTCCCATATGAAACGCTCCTTCACCCCGGGCTTGCCCGGCTCCTGACTTCCAACTCCTAACTTCCAAGATTGCACTTGTCGTATTCCTTGATCAAGCGCGTGGCCAGCAGACAATCGCGGCGGGCGACGATCACCGAAGGCTCCGGCCGTTCCAGGCATTGACGAACCAGTTCTTCAAAAGCTTTCGTGTCCAGCGTGGGATCCATTACATGAACGCTGCGAATGCCAAGCGTGCGGGCCAGCTCTTCAAACACTACTTTACCGGTCTTGGAGTGGTCCAGCGTACGGCCGGTGCTGGGATTCTCCTGCAACCCGGTCATGGCGGTGGTGCCGTTGTCCAGAATGATCAGGACATGGCCGCTGTCGGGCGGGTTGTACACCATTTCGACCATGCCCGTAATCCCACTATGCACAAACGTACTATCGCCAATTACGCTGACCACGCGCCGGGCCTCATCGGGCGGCAGGGAATGGCGGAGTCCCAGTCCGACTCCGATGGCTGCGCCCATACACACAACCGTATCCATGGCTTCGAAGGGCGGCAACACGCCGAGGGTGTAACAGCCGATGTCGCCGGCGACGATACAATCGAGATTCTTCAGGCTGGTGAATACCGCGCGATGCGGGCAGCCCGGGCACAGAGCGGGCGGTTTGCCGGGAACCGGCTTGGCTTCGGGCGAACAATCGCCGCTCAGAATACGGCGTACGCGGGTCACGCTCAACTCGCCAAAGCGGAACATGTCGGGTTTTCCCTCGACGGCAATACCCGCCGTGCGCGCCGCCTCGACCAGATAGGGGTCGCCTTCTTCGACCACCTGGCAGCGCTGGACGCCGGCGGCAAAGGCGCGCATCAGGTTGAGCGGCAGCGGATAGGTCATTCCCAGCTTCAAAACGCCGGCCTCCGGCGCCGCCTCCTGCACATGCTGGAACGAAATCCCGGAGGTGATAATGCCCAATGCCGCGGAACCATTCCGCACCCGGTTGAGCTCGGAGCTTTCGTTCCAATCGGCAATTTGAGCGAGTTTTTCGCGGAGCCGGAAGTGGGCGGGGCGGGCATAAGCGGGAATCATCACCCGCGATCGAATGTCGCGCACAAATTTC
>CAZUCM010000341.1:0-4008 GCA_964619235.1 uncultured Terriglobales bacterium | reverse complement strand
ATGGAAGACCTGCTCCGCAAATGGGTGCCGTCGAATGCGGCGGTCGATCTGCAGAAGGTGAATGACTGGAAGTCCTCGAATCTTCCCCTGGTAGCCACCTATCAGGTATCGATCTCCGGATATGCGGCGGCAACCGGCAGGCTGACGATTCTGCCTACCGCCGTATTCGCCGGCGCCTATCGCAATCCATTTGTTCCGGCACGCCGCGCGAATATGGTGATCTTTCCGTATCCGTATATCTACTCCGACGATATCACCATCAGTTTGCCGCCCGGAGTGCAGGTGGAGAGCCTGCCTGAATCGAAAGCGCAGAAAAACGCGGTTGGCGAATTCACCGCGGACTTCAGAAACGAAAACGGCGTATTGCATGCCACGCGCCGGTTCCGGTCGGACGGAGGCGTGATCGATTCCAAGTATTACCCGGCATTGCGCAGATTTTTCGGCCAGGTAGGAGCGACCGAGGATGAACAGGTTGTGCTCAAGACGGCCGTGAACTGAGTCCATACACTGCCGGCATGACGATCTCCGGGTCGATGATGTGCCGGTAATCCATGCAGGGGTGTGTGATGTAATAAACCGTCGGCAGGATCGCGAGCATCAGGACAACCGGCATTCCTCCAGAGGATTACTCGTAATGCAGTGCTTCCGTCGGCTGCAGGGAAGCGGCTCGCCGCGCCGGAAGAATTCCAAAAACCAGGCCGATCAGGCAGGATACGGCAAAGGAAACGATCACCGAAACCCAGGAAATCGGCAACGCCATACCCGCCGGCAGCACGGCCCGCAACATCGCCGGAATCGTAAGTGCAATCAGGATTCCAGCGGTGGCGCCGGTGGCGCTGATGATCAAAGCTTCCAGGAGAAACTGATACAGGATCTCGGTTCGCCGGGCGCCCACCGCCATGCGCACGCCGATCTCCCGCGTCCGCTCCCGCACGGTTACCAGCATGATGTTCATGATGCCGACTCCGCTGATCAGCAAAGTGGTCAAAGCGATCACCAGCAGGACCAGCATCAACGCCCGGGAGATATTTTGCGCCGCCGACAGCAGGGCCGTCAGGTTCTGCACGTTGTACTGGGTGCCGCGGCGATGGCGCGCAGCCAGGGTATCGGCGACGCGCGCGGTTACGCCGGGAACGTCGGCCGCCGATGCCGCCTGCGCGTACACCGTTTTCAGGAATTCTTCGCCGGTGTAGTACTTGATCAGGCCCAGCGGCACGAGCAACGATTCCGAAGTGATCTCGGACTGGCCGAAGGTGGCCACTCGTTCGCGAAACACTCCGATGATCACCAGCGGGATGCCGCCGATGGAGATGGATTCTCCCACCGGTGACTCTTTTCCCCAACGGCGGGCAAGTTCTTCCGAGATTACGCAGGCTTTCGCCTGCGACTGTAAGTCCAGCGGGTCCAAAAACCGGCCGCTGACAATGTCCAGATTGCGAATGGCCTGAAAGTCCTTGGTGATTCCGACCACGGTTACCGGATGTTCGGCGCCGCGGATGACGGTGGACATCTGTATGTCGTAGGTCCCGGCCACGCGCACTACGCCCAGGATCTGTTGCAGCGCCTCCATGTCCCGCAGGCTCATTTCGTCGGCCACCGGCCGGGCGCTGGCGGGACCGGGCTCAACATGGTAGGCATATACGATGTTGGAGCCGATGCCTTCAATCTGCTGCATGATATAGCGGTTCCCGGTGAGGCCAATGGTTACCACCAGCACCATGCAGCCGCTGCCGATCACGATTCCCAACATGGTGAGAAACGTTCGGAAGCGGTTGCTGTGCAACGCATCAATCGCTATTTGCCAGGTCTCGCAGTTAATCATGAATGCCTGCCGGAGGGTTGCGGCATTGCCCCTTGGAACGCCTCCTCCGCCCACCGCTTATAGAAGCCTGAATTCAGTCTATCTGCGCGAAATTTTGTATTCAAGCAAGGGCGGCAAGCTGATTACCAGTAGCCGGCTGGCGCAACAACGCCAGGCAAAACTCCCGGCACAATGAACCAGGCCATAAGTACTCGCGGCTCCAAAAACGAAGGACAACTCTTTTGTATGCCATAACTTACCATCGCTTTGACCGATTATTTGCCTCAGTTCCTGTGCAAGGCGGCTCAAGACTTCGCGCATAGCTCCGATAGACACAGATATGGACGCTTTGGCATCGGCTCGTATGTGCAGGCTGATGCGAACTGCCGCGCTCTTGTGGCTGCTGGCAGGTTCGCTGCTGTCCCCGGCTGTCTTCGCACAGTCGCGCAGCGAACGGGAAGTGAAAGTAGCGTTCGTTTACAACCTGACAAAGTATGTCGAGTGGCCGCATGAAGCTAACGAGCTGGTTGTTGGCTACGTGGGGGATGACCCCACAATGGGCAAGACGCTGCACGATATGCTGAGCGGCAAGATCAGCGAAAACCGTACCATCCGCGTGGTGCTGTTTCCTTCCGAAGACGCGCTGTCCCGTTGCGATCTACTCTATGTCGGATATCAATCGGCCAAGAAGATTCGCCCCGTACTGGAGAGGGTGAGTAAAGCCGGCACTCTTACCGTTGGTGATGCCGGAGTCTTCGCGCGCGCGGGCGGCATGATCGGTCTGGTGACCGTCCACGAGCACGTACAAATCGAGGTAAATCTGGAGGCGGCGCAGGCCTCCAGGCTCAAAATCAGCTCGCGTCTGCTGGGTCTTTCCAGCGTCATTCGCGTTACGCCGGAGGCGAGAGACTGATATGTGGAAGCTGCGTAACAGTTTCGCCCGCAGGCTGACCATGCTGGTGTTGCTCGCCAGCAGCGTGGCGCTGTTTACGCTGACGGCGGCATTCTTGATTTTCGACAGCATCAGCTCCCGGGCGGCCTTGCAGGAACATATGTCGACCCTGGCGGATGTCGTGGGACAGAACTCGACGGCGGCGCTGAACTTCAATGACCCGTCTGCCGCCATGGAGGTGCTGGACGCGCTGCACGCGGACGGGCCTGTCGAGTCCGCATGTCTCTATGACATGATGGGGGCCTTGTTTGCCGGTTACCAGCGGGACCAGCGCGCTTCAGGATGTCCGGCGACGCTGGCTGAGATTCCGGAGTCCGATGGCATTCACGCCAGCTTGCTGCGGCCGGTATTGCGCCACGGCGAAACCATGGGCACGCTCTATCTCAGCTCGGACCTCCAGGATCTATTCAAGCGGCGGCAACAATTACTACTGCTGGCCGGCTTATTGCTCCTGGTTGCCGTGCTGGTGGGCGGAGTCTGCGGGCTGCTTTTGCAGCGCAAGCTTTCCGGCCCCGTGTTGGAACTGGCCCAGGCCATGCACCACGTGACCATGGAGAAGAACTTTGCCGCCCGGGTGACGGTTTCCGGAAACGACGAAATCGCGGAGCTCGGCGCCGGCTTCAATACCATGCTGGCGGAGATCGACCGGCGCGACGCCGAACTGCAACAGAACCACAAGGAACTTGAGGAGGAATTGGCGCGCCGCAACGAAATGAATCTGGAACTGGCCAGAGCCAAAGACGATGCGGAAGCCGCCAATCGGGCCAAAAGCCAGTTCCTGGCCAATATGAGCCACGAGATCCGCACGCCGATGAATGGCGTGATCGGCATGACCGAGCTGGCGCTCGAAACCGAACTGACGGCGGAGCAGCGCGAATATCTGGCCACCGCCCGCCTCTCCGCGGATTCCCTGCTGAACATCATTAATGACATTCTTGATTTCTCCAAAGTCGAGGCCGGACATCTCGACCTGGAAAGCTTTGAGTTCAACATCCACGACGTAGTTGGCGACACGCTCAAAGGCCTGGCGCTATGGGCCCACCAGAAGAACCTCGAGCTGGCATATGACATCCGGCCCACGGTGCCGGATATTCTGGTGGGCGACGCGCACCGGCTGCGGCAAGTGCTGATGAATCTGGTGGCGAACGCCATCAAATTCACGCCCCATGGTGAGGTTGTGGTCACCTTGGACACCGAGCCGCAACGGGGGCCGAATATGGTTCACCTGCTGGTCCGCGATACCGGCATGGGGATT
>CAZUCM010000340.1:0-4009 GCA_964619235.1 uncultured Terriglobales bacterium | reverse complement strand
CAACACGAAAATCGTTGCCGGCAGTCCGGCTTTGAACGCCGGTGGTCCCGCCATCAACGCAGCCATTACGTTTGCCTTTCTGGGAGGCAGCGCGGCGCTGGTTTCGGCGGCGGGCCGCCATTCGCTGACCTCGGTCATTCATGAGGAGTTGGATAGCGCCGGCGTCAAGCTGCATGACGTAACCCCGGACAAGCTGGCGCCGCCGCCGGTTTCCGCAATTCTGGTGATCCGCGACAGCGGCGAACGTACGATCATTGCCACCGGAGACAAGGACTTTTCGGCATCGCACTTCCAATGCAATCCGCAGTGGCTGGAAGGCGTATCGATCGTACTGGTGGACGGGCTGTATATGCCGGTCGCCGTCGCCGTCGCCGCCCAGGCCCGCGAGCAAGGAATCCCCGTGGTGCTCGACGCCGGCAGCTGGAAGCTGGGCATGCCCGGACTGCTTCCGTATATAGACATCGCCGTGTGCTCCAATGACTTCTTCCCTCCCGGCTGCCGCCAGGAGCGCGAGGTCTTTGCCTTTTTACAGGCGCAAGGAGTTAAGCGCTCGGCCATCACCCGCGGCGAAGCTCCGATTCACTATCTGGATAACGGCGCCGCCGGGGAAATCGCGGTGCCGCAGATACAAGCCGTGGATACCACCGGCGCCGGCGACATCTACCACGGCGCATTCTGCCATCGCATGGCCCAAGCCGGCTCTGACTTCCGCGACGCCCTGGAATTCGGCGCCCGCGTAGCCAGTTTTTCCTGTCAGCATCTGGGAACAAGGGGCTGGATGAAGAAATTCGGCAGTTAGCAGCTGGTGGTTAGTAACTGGCAGTTAGGGGCCGGTAACGAGAAACGTGAAACCGGAAACGGTCTCATGTAGCATTGCCTCGTGGCATCCACTGTTCCGGAACGGGTTCTCGCGTACGTTCGCCGTCATGAACTGTTGCGGCCGGGCGACAATGTCGGTGTCGCCGTCTCCGGCGGCGCGGATTCGGTGGCCTTGCTGCATCTGCTGCGGCAGCTGAGCGTTGAGCTGGGGCTGGTTCTTTCCGTCATTCATTTTCATCATCAGATCCGCGGCACCGAAGCCGATGCCGATCAGCAATTTGTCCAATCCCTGGCGGAATCCCTGGGGCTGCCATTCCACACGGAAACGGGAGACGTTCCAGCCTACGCGCGAACCGCCGGCCTGAGCCTGGAGACCGCGGCGCGAGAGCTGCGCTATGCCTGCTTTCGCAAGCTGTGCACGGAGTCCGTAGCCGGCAAGATCGCCACTGCTCATACGTTGGACGATCAGGCGGAAACCGTGCTGATGCGCCTGCTGCGCGGCGCCGGCACTCGCGGACTCTCCGGAATCTATCCCCAGCTTCCCATCCCGGAGGCAGTCTCTTCCACGCAAACAGCAGCCATTGTCCGGCCGCTGCTGGAAGTCCGGCGATGCGACCTGGAAGAGTATTTGCACTCTCTGGGGCAGGAGTGGCGCGAAGATTCTACCAACCGCGAGCTGAAACATACGCGCAACCGCGTGCGCCATGTACTGTTGCCGTTGCTGGAACGGGAGTTTAATCCCGCCATCCGGCAGGTTCTGGCGGAGACGGCCGAGATTGCGCGCGCGGAAGAATCTTATTGGCAGGCTGCGATCCAGCAGCTGCAGGCGGAGGTGCTTCACGAGGTAGCTCCGGCCGCCGACCGGGAGGGGGAAGACCCAGCAAAGGAAGTCCATTTGCGCGTGGACCAACTGGCGGCATTGCCCCTGGCAGTGCAGCGCCGGGTGGTGCGCCGGGCCCTCGCCGGCGCCGCCTCCGATCCTTCCGATACGCTCGCAGCCAGCCTGCAGCACGTCGAGCAGATATTGAAGTTAATGCGGGCCTCCGGCGGCGCCGAAGTGGAGTTGCCCTGGCCCTGGCGGGCAAGGCTTGTCCCCGGCTGCCCCGAAGGCGCGAACCCGCTGCGCGACTTCCGGACGGACGCCGAACTGATCCTCGAACGCAGCCGCCTGCGGCAAACTCCGGATTCCGCTCCCGCAAGGCCACAAAGGAGCGGTTCTCCTTCCCCGGCCGATTACGAGTATGTTTTGCCGGTTCCGGGAGAGCTGCATATCCGCGAGTTGGGGATTGTATTGCAAACTTCGCTAATTGATCGCGGCGCTGCGCCGGAGCAGGGTTATAATCTGGCAGACCTATTGAATCCCAAGGCTGTGGGCAGTGAACTGCGCGTGCGCAATTGGCATGCGGGGGACCGTTTTTGGCCGGCGCATACCAAGGCTCCCAGGAAATAGAAAGAGCTGCTGCAATCGCGGCACGTCTCGGGAGCGGAGCGGGTGCTGTGGCCGGTGGCCGCCAACTCCGCGGGACAACTGGTCTGGCTGCGGGGTTTCAGCGTTCCGGAACAATTTGCAGCCCGGGCGGAAGATAGTAAGGCGCTGAGGATAGTAGAGCTTCCGGCGAAGTAATTGGCCTGGAGGCAGTCGTTGGTCTTTGGCCGTTGGTCAGAAACCCCGGCATACTAATTCTCGCCGGCTGTGCCTCCGGCCAACGGCCAAGGACCAACGACAGGCCCAGAGGAGGGCGCTTGAACCAAAGAGCAAATGACAAATACCGCGTGGTCCTGACGGCGGAGCAGATTCATCGACGGGTTGTGGAACTGGCCCGGCAGATTTCCCAGGATTTCCGGGGCAAGACCATCCATGCGGTCTGCGTGCTCGAAAACGGCTTCGTATTCATGGCCGACCTGATACGGGAGTTGCAGGGCGAAGTGGTCTGCCACTTCATTCGTCCGGACTTCAATGAGATCGGAAACACAACCAAGATCTTCTACAGCCCCGAACTGGAAGTGACCGGCGTGGACGTGCTGCTGGTGGAAACCGTACTGGAGACGGGCGTCACCGCCGAGTTCCTGATGCGCAATGTGCTGGCGCGGGGAGCCGCGACCGTTCGCCTGGTTACCCTGCTCGATCGCCAGGCGGCACGAAGGATCCTGCTGCAGCCGGAATACTTCGGCTTCCTCGTCGACGAACCCTATGTCTTCGGATACGGCCTGGGCGCCCCGCACCAGGGACGCAACCTGCCGTTTCTGGCTACAGCAACGGGGCAAGGCAACGGGGCGTAAGAGAGCCTTTCACCTTTCACGTTGTAAAGCCGCGTTTCTGCTCTCCGCTTCTAGAAGCGTGGAATTGCCGGTTGCGGTGGAAAAGAAGAATTGTCGCAACCGCTTCTGCAACCTGGAACGGGAAACGCGGAACGCTCCCCGCCTCAGCGCTTTTCCACCTGCTGCAGACGCAGGGTGATGGTTCCCCAGAACAGGCGGGCGCGCATCTGGACGGGGATTCTTTGCGTATCATCGGTATACCAAACCCAGAATTCTCCGCGGTCTTTCAACATGCCGGAGTCCGCCTGCGGGTGCACGCGAATGGTATTGAAGATTCCGGCATCGGTCTTGATCTGTTCGCGGCCTTCGACGGTGGCGCGCAGGGCAACGGTCTTGCCGCCATCGTTCACCGGAAAAACATAGGTATTGCCGGGCTGCAGCGGCAACGAACCAACGTAATAGAGCCCCGACAGCACGTCGGTTACGCAGCCGGGAATTTCTTCCTCTTCGCGCTTCTTCTGGTTGGTCTTGAGATTGACTTCGTCCAGCACGCTCTTGTGCCGGGAATAATCGAAGCGGATTTGCGTCTCCCGTTTTCTCAGGCCTTCCTCGGTATGTTTATTGACCGACTGGGAACAGAAAGTACGCGGATCGAAGCGGGCGTCGAAATGGTCATGCACGCGGAAGAGCAGTGCGACAAAGCCGCCGGCGTCGGCTGTGGCAATCACGTGCTTCTCGCGCCCTTCGTTTTCCAGTTTCAGGGATGCGGTCCCCGCCTTCCAGATGCGCCATTCGGCGCCATAAACGAAGTTGAAACCTTCGGGGAAATGGTGATTCGGCGGAGGCGGCTGGATGCGTGCGATGGAAGCCATGGAGTCGCCCTTGGGCAACAGGCCCAGGCGCTGCGCCCCGGCCATCACCGCCAGCGCCA
>CAZUCM010000339.1:0-4020 GCA_964619235.1 uncultured Terriglobales bacterium | reverse complement strand
GCGCCGCAATCTCCAAGGCCACCCTGCAGCGGGCCAAAACCGAGTTGCATGTGGTCTGCCGTAAATTGAGAGGGACGGGCCACTGGATCTGGGCTCTGCCGCACGCCGATGTCACGCCACTGGACCCGGACAAGGGCCTGGAGATAGACCCGGACAAGGGTCAGGAGATGGACCCGGAAATGGTCGCTTGTCCTCGCTCGTCGCTCGTTGCCACCGAAGGCGAAAACCCGCCGCACCAGACACACGACGATGCCAACGATAATAACGTTGCGAAAGTTGCAGACGATGAGATGCTTGAGAAGGATGAATTCGTCCCCGTTTGTCCCGCCGAGCCGGATGCAGCCGAACTCGGACCGGGGACCGGGTACCGGGAACCGGTGACGCTACGTGCAAAGGATGAGATGGTTGAGAAGGATGATTTTCAACCGCCAACCGCCCTGCCGCCCCCCGCCGTGCTCGCGAATTCCCTCCCTGACAATGCCGATTTGCGCCCTCCACCGTAGCTGCGCAGGCTGAAATTTTGAAATTTGAAATTTGAAATTTGAAATTCATCTCCGCTTCCCCCAGGGGAACCAGGCGGTTTCTTTGACAACTGAATACCATTCGGCTCCCGGCCATCGGCGAAAGTCGCGAATCGCGAGTGCGAATCGCGCGTGTGAATGAGAACACGAAGGGCGCCCTCCCGTGACGGCGCCCTTGGTGTTCCGATCGGTACGGCTTAGTTCGAAGATCAAAGGCGCATTGCTGAGCAAATAGAGACACTGCGCTCAAGCCGCCTGCAGGGCTTTTCCCTTGGACGCAATGCATTCCATGAGGTCGTTCCAGGACTTGGTGAACGAAGCGGTCCCTTCCTCCTGAAGTTGAGCGCCCAATGCGTCAAGGTCGATGTTGGCCTTGGCGAAATCCGTCAGCACCTGATAGCAGTGGCGGGCAAGCGCGGGCAGGGTTTCGCCTGGATCTCCGTGATTGGCGAAAGCCTTCAGCGTAACTTCGGGCATGGTGTTGATCGTGAAGGGTGCGGCGAGGGCATGGATATAGAGGAGGTCGGAGGCTTGGGGATCCTTGGTTCCGGTGCTGGCCCAGAGCAGGCGCTGCGGACGGCCGCCGGCGTTGAGAATCGTCTGCCAGCGCTTCGAATCGCGCAAATAGCGGTACCGCTCATAGGTCTGCCCGGCTACGGCGATGCCAAGTTGGTTGCGTAGCGCCTCGGGCGCCTTGTCCGCCACCGCGACGTCCCAGCGGCTGATGAACAGCGACGCTACGGAGCTGATCGCGGGATTCAACCCGGCCCGGATGCGGCGCTCAATGCCGCGCAAGTATGCTTCCGCGGCCGCGAGATACTGTGTGCGGGAGAACAGAAGCGTCACGTTGATGGGCACACCCGCATAAATGGCTTCCTCGATGGCCGGCAGGCCTTCCTGGGTTCCCGGAATCTTAATGTAGAGATTGGGCCGTCCGGCGCGCGCGTGCAGCGCCTTGGCGGCGGCGAGGGTGCCGGCTGTGTCATAAGCCAGCAGGGGCGAGACTTCCAGGGATACCCAACCATCCACCCCGTTCGTCAGATCGAAGACCGGCCGAAACAGATCGGCGGCCTGCGTCAGGTCTTCGATTGCCAGATCGAAGAACAACTCTTCCACCGGCAGGCCGGCTCTCGATTTCTGGCGAATCGCGTCGTCGTAGTCGGCACTATTCTTGATGGCGTGATCGAAGATGGTTGGGTTCGAGGTCAGCCCGGTGACCGAGTCCTCCTCGATATAACGGCGAAGCGTGCCGCTGGTCAGCAGACCGCGGGTCAGATTATCGAGCCACAGACTCTGGCCCATCTCGTGAAGCTTCTGCGTTGCTTTCATGAATCCTCTCTCGAGTAGAACGGCAAAGCGTTAGATCTACCAGACGAACAGGCGGGCGCCGTCTCCGCTGGAACGAGTCCTCCCCGTTTGAACCGAATCATTGTGATCGGGGCCCGTCTCCTCGCCTTCCGTGCCCGGCAGGTTCACTTCCGAGGCATTGAGCTTTTCAATTTCTATCGCGTGATGGCGATTCATGATCTCCGTCGCCGTAGTTGTCTGGTTGCCCGAACCCGTTGCGAAAATCATGACTCCGCCCCGCCGTACCCCCTGGACATAAGCTTCCGTGTCCGCTTCCGTGGCCCCGATCGCCCTGAGCTCCTGAAGTAAACCCACTTCAAAATCGGTGTGCGGCGTACTCATCAGCCCGCTGCCCGCCATGTCCACCGGCTCGCTCAAAACCCGGATGTCATGCGCGGGAAAGCCCCCCGTCTCGAGGTCGCGAACCACCGCGTCGACCGGCTTCGAATTCTCAAATAAACCAACCGCCGTTTTTGCCATATTGCCCTCCACTGTGCCACTACCAGATTCCTTCATTCTCGTTTGAAGTACTGTGCACAATGGCACACATCCGGCGTGAGCAATATTGAACATCGAAAAATCGTTCCACTTGATAGCTTGGGAGACGCTGGCTTGCCGGCAAAATGGGCTCCTTACGGCTTGAGTTGCGTCAATGTTGTAATTTTCCTAACCACGGCCATTTTGGTCTTTATACTGGCGCGCGCTTGCATCCGCGTTTGCATCGAAAAGAGATCATGGGCAAATCAATTCGTGCCGGCCACCCGATTTGCAACCTTCTGCTCTCCGAAATCGAGGGATTCGATTCTCTGGCGGAGCTGGCCCTGGATATTCGTTGGCCGCGGAATCATAGCGCCGGAGGAGATGCTGTTGATTGCGGCGTCTCATCGCCGCCGCTCGGTATGCCGCGTTCTCGGACTGGGAACGGGAAATGAAAGTCAATCAACGAAGGGATTACTACCATGCTCAACAAAGTCAAAACCCTGAAGGGTTACAAACTGGACAGCCTCGATGGGGAAATAGGAAGTGTCAAAGAATTCTACTTCGATGACCGGCACTGGGCGGTTCGTTATCTGGTTGCCGACACGGGCAACTGGCTTTCCGGCCGGCAGGTATTGATTTCGCCGTATGCGCTGGGAGCCGTCAATCCACAAAAGCAATCCGTCTCTCTCAATTTGACTAACAAGCAAATTGAGGAGAGCCCATCCCTGGAGCGCGACAAGCCGGTCTCGCGGCAATTCGAGGTGGACTATTACGCGTTTTACGGCTGGCCGACGTACTGGGACGACCAGTATATGTGGGGCTCGTATCCCTACATCATTCGCAATCGCGATCAATGGAAGGAATTAAACTCCGGCGCGGCGGCCTGGGATCCCCATCTGCGCAGCACCAACGCGGTAACCGGATATCACATCCAGGCCTCAGACGGCGAGATTGGTCATGTCGACGATTTCATCGTTGACGACGATACATGGGTGATTCGTTATCTGGCCATCGATACACGGAACTGGTGGCCGGGAAAGCATATCCTGATGTCCCCGCTCTGGGTCGAGAGCATTGACTGGAGCGAGTCGAAGGTCTTCGTCGATATCTCCCGCGACACCATCCAGCGATCCCCGGAATATACCGAGGAGTCCCTGCTCACCCGGGATTACGAGACCGGATTGCACCGGCATTACAGCCGCCGGGGATATTGGGAAGATAATGAGGCGGCCTAGAGGGAAGGCCTTTCACCGGGAAAAGGTGACGCGAATCAGAGCGAGGCACCGCATGAGGTCGGCGGATGTGGCGCCGCCGTCCCCCACCCTAAAGCGCCAACGATGGGCGCGCCGGGGACCACGGTCCGGGCGGCTGTCCTGTGGGATGCCTGTCCCGGGGCCTGTCCCGGCTTGCCGTGGATGCCGTGGGTCTCGCTCAAAGCGATCTTCTATGGTGCAGCCGGGACGGCTGCACCGGCAGCCGGCGAGACGCCGGCGCTACATCGCGGCGAGCTCGCTTCGCTGTGCTGGCTGTGTCTCATACAGCCCGCTATTGCCATCAGGAGAAATTAACATGACGGCCAAAACGCTTTCCCCAGAACTACTCCAGCGGATGAACGCATACTGGCGCGCCGCCAACTATCTGTCGGTCGGCCAGATTTATCTCTACGACAATC
>CAZUCM010000338.1:0-4025 GCA_964619235.1 uncultured Terriglobales bacterium | reverse complement strand
GAAGACTTTGTATAAGGAGTTGCGACGGCATCTGTGGGAGGTCTTCCGCAGGCTGGCGGAGCAAAAGGAAAGCCGGATTGAGGAAGGCCATTTGATGGCCGACCATGTGCATATGCTGATTGCGATTCCGCCGAAGTTCTTGGTGTCGCAGGTGATTGGGTTTATCAAGGGCAAGAGCGCGATCCATTTGGCGCGGGTGTACGGGGAGCGCAAGCGGAATTTTGTCGGGCAGCATTTCTGGGTGCGAGGGTACTGGGTGTCAACCGTGGGCCGGGACGAAGCCGCGGTCCGGGAGTATATCCAGCAGCAAGAAGAAGAGGACAAGCGCTTGGATCAGTTGAACCTCTGGAAATGAAGGCCACCGATTAGGTGGCCCCAGAACTCGGGGCCGCGTCAGCGACCCCGCCTAGCCGCTTCGAGCGGCTCACAACTTAAAGCCCCCGGCTCTGCCGGGGGATATTTACTTGCTGACCGCGGCAGCGAGTTTGGTGGGGCAGAATTCGGCTGTATCTTCGGCGGCCAAGCCAGAACCGAGCGGTACTTTCCACCGGGACTGGCGCAAGGCACATGATACTCTCAGGTGGCGTCTAATCTCCAAAATGGCGGACCTAACAATTTCAACAACGAATTGAGAGACAACCGCTTAATCTCCCTTCAACGGCAGTTTGTCCTGCCTTGGACACGAGTTTGCCCTGGAGCTTTCTGGAGTCGGTGAAATTTGCTAATGGCCGGTGCGTTTACTTGGAGGCCGACCGGACGGCACGTAAAAGGCCAAGACCGGCGGCGGACCAAGATTCGTCAGTTGGTAGAAGATTTCAAGACATGCCAGAATCGCTTCCCCGCGACGATTCCCAAGCTGAGCCTGTGTCTGGCTCCCTGCAAAAGCCCCCTGTGCCTAATGATCCAAGCCGCAGCCGCGACCGCGCTACAATTTCACGAAGCTGCGCATATAATGACGGTGCAAGGCTCGTCCGTGGCTGCGAAATCATAGGGTTTGCGCTGGGGGGGCGACATTAGAGATCCAACCTCATCACGCAGTCTGATCCTTTGGATCACTGCGCTGCCGCCACGCCTGCTGTTGTGGATGCGCGGGGGCCATCGACTCGACGGGTTTGACGGCGAGGGCCGCGCCCGCAGTTTCCACCTCCTGCTGGCCTGCTTCGCAATATGGTTGCTCGTTAACGTTACCGTTGTCGTTCCCCTGTTTGCCGCCAACAAGCCTATGGGGGTAGTCTTGTGTGTCTTCATGCTGGCCAGCACCTTTGGCGCGCTTCGGCGGCTTAGGCGAGCCTACTTTCGTGGCGCTTGTTTGCTGTATCTGTGGTCATTGTGGTGCGTTATGGAAGTGTTTGGGGCCCTGAGCCGCGGAGTTTCAAGTCCGCTGCATGGTCTCATTTTCCTGTTGGTTGTCAACGCGGCATGGCTGCTTGGCAGGGAGTTCTCTTTCGCAATGGCCGCCGCCAGTCTTCTGGTCGCGCTGGTAGAGGCCCTCCTGCAGACCCTTGGCCCTGGGTTGCCGGTTTCCATGCCCGGTAATCCCATTGCCGTGTGGTTCGTTTATCTTGCCAGCTTGCCGCTCACGCTGATTCCCATAGCGTCAACACTGGAAGCCTTGCGCGCGAACGATGAGCGCTACCGTGCCCTTTTTGACCGATCGCTGGACTGCGTGTTCCTGGTTGATTTTGCCGGACATTTTCTGGATGCCAATCAGGCGACGCTGGACTTGCTGGGCTACCGGCACGAAGACCTTACCAGGCTTACGATCCGGTCTTTGCTGACGGAGGATCAGCTTCCGCTGGCGTTCCAGCGCATTGCCGAGATCAGCGCCACAGGGCATAAGAAGCACCCGGCTGAGTACCAGTTGCGCCGCAAGGATGGGGCAGCGGTATCTGTGGAAATCCAGTCCTCGCTCATCTGCCGCGAGGGCAAGCCCATTGCCATCCAAGGGGTCGCCCGCGACATTACCGCGAGGAAGCAAATCGAGGCGGATCTCCAGATTTCCCGGGACAGTATTGCCGCTCTGCTCGAAAGCACGACCGACATGATTTGGTCGGTGGATCGGTACTACCGCCTTTTGTCGTTCAATGACGCGCTCGCGGAGCACGTCTACAGGAATTACGGCACCCAGCTTCAGCTCGGTGCTGTCCCCACGGATTTTCTGCCCCCAGGCCGCGCCGTAAGATGGCCGGCCCTTTACGACCGGGTTTTCGCCGAGGGGGCATTCCTTCAAGAATACAGCCTGTCTGATGGACGCATATTTGAGCTGGCGCTTCACCCCATTCTTCGGGACCGGAAGGTGGTGGGCGCATCGGTGTTCGCCAAGGACATCAGCGAGCGGAAGCTGGCGGAGGCGGGGTTGCGCGAGAGCGAGGCCAAGCTGCGTGCGATGTTTGAAGCCTCCCGGGATGCCATCGGTCTGGCAAAAGGAGGCATCCATATTTATGCCAATCCTTCCTACCTCAAGCTATTTGGTTTCGAGAATAATGATCAAATCGTTGGCACATCATTACTCAACAGCATTGCACCCAGCCATCGTCAGCGGGTCGGGGAAAACGTGCAACGGCGAACCGCCGGCGAACCGGCTGCAAAGTTCTATGAAGCGCGTGGTTTGAGAACGGACGGCACGGAATTCGATGCGGACTTTAGCATTTCCGCCTATGAATTCAACGGTGAAATCTATTCGCTGGCCACCATCCGCGACATCACCGAACGCAAGCGGGCGGAGGAGCAGATACGGGAGAGTGAAGAGCGGTATCGGAGTTTGTTTGAAAATGCACCGGTCGGTGTCTTCTATTCCACCTCTGATGGCGAAATCGTTCGCGTGAATGACGAATATGCCAGGATGCTTGCCTATGCGTCGCCGGAGGAAGCGAAGGAGATCATAAACCGTTCGACCATCCCGGAATCGGTGTACGTTCAATCCGGGAATCGATTGCACCTGCTGGAAAGAGCAAAGGCAAATCCGGGGAACTGGATAAGATCGGAGGAACAATTCCGCAGGAAGGACGGCTCTTGCATTACGGCGAATTTGACCCTGCGAGTGCGTCCTGAAGATCCAGGACAGTTGGAAGGCTTCGTGGAAGACATCACCGATCGTAAGCAGACGGAACACGATCTGGAGAGGTATCGCGATCACCTTACGGAACTGGTGAGGGAACGCACCGCCGAACTCAAGCAGGCACGGGATGCCGCTGACGCCGCCAATCGAATCAAGAGCGAATTTCTGGCCAATATGAGCCACGAAATCCGTACCCCGATGAATGCCATCCTCGGCATGAGCCACCTCGCGCTGGACACGCCGCTCAACCCCAAACAGCAACACTACCTCCGGAGCATAAGTGAGGCGGCCCAGTCGCTGCTGTCCATCATTAACGACATCCTTGATTTTTCGAAGATAGAGGCGGGAAAACTCTTTATTGAAAAGACGGAATTCGCGCCGGAGGAAGTCGTCAGCCAGGTTATAAATCAGGCTGTGGCGCAAGTGGAGAAAAAACGGCTGGAACTGCACGTTCGACTCTCGCCTTCCCTCCCGGCTCGCCTCCAAGGGGATCCGCTACGCTTGACGCAGATTTTGAATAATCTGGTGAGCAACGCGGTGAAGTTCACCGCCGCGGGAGAAATCGTGATTTCGATTCGAGTCGTGGACGGCGCTGGCGCCGCCCCATCTCCAACCGTTCTGGTGGAGTTCTCGGTGAAGGATACCGGTATTGGAATGTCCCGGGAAGAACAGTTGAAATTGTTTCAGCCCTTCACCCAGGCCGACGGTTCGATCACGCGAAAATATGGCGGCACCGGTTTGGGATTGGCGATTTGCCGCCAGCTGACGAACTTGATGGGAGGAGAGATCTTTCTGCAGAGCGCGCCGGGCCGGGGCAGCACTTTTACCGTCCGGCTGCCCTTCGACGTGGTGGAGCAGTTCGTTGAACTCTCGGCGCGCTTGGTGCCCCAACCGGATCTGCGCGGACGCAAAGTGCTGGTGGTGGACGATAGCGCTGTGGCCCGTCAAATACTGGAGGAGCTGTTAG
>CAZUCM010000337.1:0-4036 GCA_964619235.1 uncultured Terriglobales bacterium | reverse complement strand
AGCATGCGGCCGGTCGTGGGGTCCATGAACTTCTCCTCGTAGAGCGCATAGCTGATGCCCATGATCAATGCGCCATACACCTGCGACTCCGCGGTCTTCAGGTCGATCACCAGCCCGCAGTCCTGTACCGCCACCATCTTCTCGACGCGTACGATGCCGGTCTCCGTATCCACGCTGACCTCGGCCATCTGCACACCGCCGACGCCGCTATTGGTCAAATCCGGCGGCTTGCTGCGATCGGGATTTTTGCCGTGAATGTCCAGCGGCATTGCCCCCAGCTTCGCGCAGGCTTGTTGCCAGCTCAGACTCTTGTCCGGCTGATCTATCACGCGCACCGTGCCATCGACGATTTCAAGCTGCTCGGGAGCCGCACCCAGCGCCGGCGCCACTCTGGCGAGGAACTCATCGCGGGCGTCGGTGGCGGCACGGCGAGTGGAGGAGGTGACGCCGCCCGAGGTGGTGCTTCCGCCGGAACCGCCGGAGACCGGATAGCGGCTGTCGCCGATCAGCAAATCGAATTGCGACATCGGCACGCCCAGCGTTTCGGCCGCCACCATGAGGATGATGGTGCGCGTGCCGGTGCCCAGGTCCTGCGTGCCCATCTTGATTTCCACGCGGCCGCTGGGATGAATGGTTAAATCGCAGTTGCTTTCGTGTCCGCGGCCGCCCCAGGTATGCAGCGACAGCCCCAGTCCCCGTTTCACCGCTCCAGTCGTGGCGGAGTTCTGCTGGCGTGGGCTCCAGTTTCGCTTCCAGCCGATTAATTCGGCGGCAATCGGCAATTCGTCGCGATAGAAGCGCTCGCGCGGGCCGGTCAATTCCAGATTCTTAGTTAGGAAATCGAGCGGGTCCATGCCCAGCTTGTCCGCCAGATCATCCAGGGCCGCCATGGTAATAAGGGCGGCTTGCGGATGGTTGGGAGCGCGCCACGCCCGCGAAGGTCCAATATTGTTGGCGATGGCGGTGTACTGCGTGCGGCGGTGCGGAATATCGAAGATGTACGGGATGGGCGGCGAACCGCCGCCACCGGGGCCTCCGGTGCCCCATCCGTCATGTTGCCATGCCACCAGCGTGCCGTCCTTTTGGGCGGCGACCTTCACGCGAGCGTAAGCGGATGGACGCGCACCGGCAACCTCCAGTTCGGCGGGACGGGGCAGCATCATCTTTACCGGCGCACCGCCGGCCAGTTTGGAAAGCTGCGCGGCCACGATCGTCCATCGATCCGCGGCAAACTTGCTGCCGAATCCGCCGCCGATGTGATCCTGATGCACATGAATATGCGCCGGGGAAATTCCCAGCGGCTCGGCCATTTGCGAAGCAATCCCGCTGAGATTCTGCGTGGAAATATGAACCTTCAGCTCATCGGGCGCCCACTCCGTCACCGCGCCATGCGACTCCATGCAGCAATGGGTGATGACCGGGATGCCATAGACGCCTTCGGAGGTGACCAGATCCGCATTTCGAAAAGCCGCATCAGGATCGCCTTGAACCGCTGCCACAGCCCGCTTGTACCATTGCGGTCCGTGCTTGGGAGCCTCGGGTTTCACCTGGGCGTGGCGGATGGCCTCCAGAACCGGCGCCGGCATCTCTTCCTTCGCCAGGGCGTCCAGGGTTTTGGGATCGAAGTCGTCGGTGACGCCGTTCTGCTTGATATAGGCCAGAATCTGCTTGTCCGGCACCTGATTGGACAGCATGTCTCGCAGATCGGATTCGGTCAGAGGCCCCTCGTTCACCACCAGATTCGCCGGCGGCTCGGCGTCGGAAACCAGGAACGGCAGCGGACTGTAATGAACTTTGATGGCGCGCAACGCATCTTCCGCAATGCCTTCACTGGTGGCCGCCAGGCCTACGATTTCATCGCCCGCCCAGTGGATCTCCGAACCCGGGCCTTGAATGATCTTGACGGCTTTGACACCGGGCACAAGCTTTGCCGCCGCGACATCGACACTTACCACCTTCGCATGCGGGTATGGGCAGCGCAGCATTGCGCCATAAAGCATGCCCGGTGGATTGACATCGTAGGTGTACCGGGCCTGGCCGGTGACTTTGACCGGGCCATCCACGCGGTTTACGCGCTTGCCGAGAAGACCACGATGTTTTGCATCGGGCCAGGCATAATCAGGCATTGGAGCCTCCCTGCGGGTCGCCGGCCGCCGGTTGCCGGTCGCCGGCCAGACCGGGTTCGTCATGATTGCCACGAGCCAAGGTTGTCCACTCGGAAGGAACGGGTTGGCCGGCGGCTACCAGGACAGCGGCACGCAGTCCGCGGTAGGTGCCGCAGCGGCAGAAATTCCCGCCCAATCCGTGCAGCACCTCTTCCGGCGAGGGGTGCGGATTCTTATCCAGCAGCGCCTTGGAGGCCATGACAAAGCCCGGAGTGCAGAAACCGCACTGTTGGGCGTCATTCTCCACGAACGCTTTTTGAATTGCGTGCAAATCTTCGGGAGCGCCCAGCGATTCGACGGTCGTAATCTGTTTGCCCTGGGCATCGATGGCCAGCACATTGCAGGCGTAGACGCTGCGGCCGTCCAGCAGCACCGTGCAGGCGCCGCATTCGCCGCGGTCGCACACGCGCTTGGCGCCGGTCAGGCCGAAATGGTCGCGCAAGGCATCCAGCAAGGTGACGCGCGGCTCCACTTCGGCCGTCAGTTGCTTGCCGTTGACGGTGAGAGTGATGGGAACCGGGTCCGGCCCATAAACTTCAACCGGCTTGCCTCCCACCTGCACGATCCGGGCCTTGGCCACCAGCGGAACCGACAATGTGACCCCGCCCAATTTGAGAAAGTCGCGGCGGGAAAGCGAGGATGCGCCGTCCGGCGTCTGGGAATTGTCGTCTGCCATGGAAAACTCCGTTAAGAAAACAGATGCAGAAGAAAGCGAAACGATCACCGCAAAAACCGAGTATATAACTCACAGGCGTGGAGGCGCGAATGCAAGATCTTTACGGCAGAAAACGCAAACAGCGCCAAGCAACAGGCCGAACGGAGAGAGGCGCTGGTTGCGACCGGGTCCTTTGCGGCGAAAAGAATTTATCCCACTTCCACCAGCCCATACCGGCGCTGCCAGTGGGAGCGGAGATGCTGCAGGGCGCGCGAAACTTCCATCTCGGGAAGCTCCGCATTGGGGCCGGCGGCGACGATGGCGGCTTCGCGCTTGGCGGTTTGCAGAATCTCGCGGTCGCGAATGAGATTGGCCACCCGCAGGTCGGGCATGCCCGCCTGGCGGGTGCCGAAGAACTCTCCGGGACCGCGCAATTGCAGATCGAGTTCGGCAATCTCGAAGCCGTTGGTGGTCCGCACCATTGCGTCCAGACGCATGCCGGCCTCCTCGGTTACCTTTCCTCCGGTCATAAGCACGCAGAAGGATTTGGCCGCGCCGCGGCCGATGCGTCCGCGCAGTTGATGCAACTGCGAGAGCCCGAAGCGTTCGGCATGCTCGATCACCATGATATTGGCGTTGGCGACATCCACGCCGACTTCGATAACCGTGGTCGCCACCAGTACGTCGGTTTCTCCACGCTGGAAGCGCGCCATGGCAATTTCCTTTTCCTCGGGGCTCAGCCGCCCGTGCAGCAAGCCGACCCGCAGATCGGGAAAAACCTCCTGGCGCAGTTGGTCGTACATTTGGACGGCGGCTTTCAGTCCCGACCAGAGCGATTGTTGTTCCGGACGCTTTTTCGCCGGATTTGCCGCCGTGGATTTCACCGCGGCCCGCTTCGCCCCCTTGGCGCTTCGCGGCTTCTTTTCGCCGGCCGTACCCGGAAGCCGGGGCTGATTCCGGAGCTCCGGGGCCTCCAGATCCTCGGCGCCCGGCTCTTCGATGACCGGATAAACCACATACGCCTGGTGGCCGGCTTTGACTTGTTTGCGCACAAAGTCCCAAACCTGCCCCGATTTATCGTCGGAAACACGTCTGGTGACGATGGGGGTTCGCCCCGGAGGCAGCTCATCGATGACGCTGACGTCCAGATCGCCGTACAAGGTGAGGGCCAGCGTCCTAGGGATGGGGGTAGCCGTCATCACCACCACATCCGGTT
>CAZUCM010000336.1:0-4043 GCA_964619235.1 uncultured Terriglobales bacterium | reverse complement strand
AAGCCATCGTCAGGCATCGCTCACCTGGAACAAGCTCTTACGAAGCGGAGCCTGGGTTATGCAGGCAGCGGCGGCGAGAATAGCTATCGCGCCCAATGGCTGCTGGGGGAGATCTATGAATTTGCCGGCGACCAGGGCCGGGCCGTACGGTATTACGCTCCCGGATTGTATGAGCGGCCTGCATTTGGTCCGTCGGTGGAGGGAATCCTGCGTCAGCAGATGTCTCCGGAATCGGCAGCCACCTATCGCATTCCTCTATGCGAGATGGCGCGGCGCGAGCTGCGGTATTTGCCGGCGGTCTTTGAATTTTTACTGCGGCATCGCCAATTGGAAGCGGCCAGGGTATTCCTCGACTCTTCCGGTTTGGCCGAGGATGTGATTCAAAACCTGTCGCGCCGGCTGGAAAGTGCCAAGTCGATGTTTTGTGCGCCTCCGCGCGAGGGCTCGGAGAAGCCGGGTGTCCTCTTGAAGGGACCGCTATTCGTGCATTCCGGGCATGCGCGGATCAACCGGGAACTTAGCCAGGCGCTGCTGCAGGACTCCGGCTTCGAAATGGCGCTGGAACCCTTTGGCTGGCAGTCGGTTCTGCCGAAATTGCTCCCTGGAGGGGTGGCCCTGCAGAAAGTGATAGCGCGCCAGCCGGCCCGTCTGGATCTCACCATTCGTCACCAGTGGCCGCCCGATTTTAGCCGGCCGCGCACCGGAAAGCTGGCTTGCATCCTGCCCTGGGAATACAAAGCGGTGCCCTTGAAATGGGTGGAACAGATTAACCGAAACGTGGACGAGCTGTGGGTGCCGTCCGAGTTTGTCCGGTCCGTGTTCTCGGCCGGGGGAGTCGATCCGCAGCGGATCTACACCATCCCGTACGGAGTGGATACAAACACCTTTCGTGCGGAGGGTCGTTGCTGGCGCCCTGGGAACAGCGGCGGCTTTGTCTTTCTATTTGTAGGGGGAACGATTCTCCGCAAAGGAATTGACCTTCTCCTGCAGGCTTATGGCGACGCATTTTCGCCGCAGGACGATGTCACGCTTGTCATCAAGGACGGGGGAGCGAATAGTTTTTATCAGCACAATAATATGTTGGGGCCGATCCAGGCGTTCGTGCGGCGACCCTCTTCGCCCCGTCTGGTTACGATCACCCGGAATCTGGATGACCAGGAACTGGCCGAGGTGTATCGCGGATGCGATGCGCTGGTACTGCCTTATCGGGGCGAGGGCTTTGGCATGCCCCTGGCGGAGGCTATGGCATGCGCCAAGCCCGTTATCACGACCGCCGAAGGTCCTTCGAAAGACTTTTGTTTGCCCGAGTTCTCTTATCTGATTCCGGCACGGGAAGTGGCGATTCCCGAGGCGCCGCCGGCCTTCGGGCCGCTGAGCTGTGAATTTACGTGGTACGAACCGGATGTGGCCGAGTTGGCGCGAACCATGCGGCATGCCTTCGAGAATCGGGAAGAGGCGGCGCGGCGCGGCGTGGCCGCCGCAAAAAAGGTGCGCGCGGAGCTCGATTGGAATGCGGTCACCGGAAAATACCGGGTGCGCATCGATTCGCTGGCCGGCAATAGGGCAGGCCAGGGCCGTCAAACCGCGTAAGTCCGGGCCTGACCGAACCGGAGCAGACGGTTTTGCCGGTCCGGGCGGTAACTTGGCTTCCGGCGGAGGCCGCGCATCCATCTTGGGAGGACTTAATCATTGCCGGTCTGTCATGAGTTTTTCTAATCCTGGGAAGCCTTTATCTGTGGGAAATCGCTGAAAAGTGCTCCATCAAGCTGCTTAAGGGCGCCTGCATCCCCGGAAGTGGCTCATTCCAGATGAACTTCTCCTAATCTCTTTTGGCAACTCAGATGCACATCAGCGAATGGGCGAAGGCCGCTTAGGCCTTGCGAACCAATCCAGAGTCGGGCCTCTGTGACCCTGATTCTCGGCGGAAGGTTCGCGGGAAGCACGAAGTTCCGATAGCAATATGGAGTTTGGCTCCGCCCGCAAGGCGAATGGAGTTATAGAGGGTGATATCCCGGAAGGAGCAACGGATGAACGCAAATAGCACCAATCAAGGCAGCAATCAGAAGGCTGCGGGCAATTCCGCCCCCGTCACTCCCGAGCAGGCTGCTCTGGCCCAGCTTTGGAACGCAGTTGGCGAAAACGCACAGTTACAGGCGCAGGTAGCGACGGCGACCGCAAACCGGATCGTACAGATGGAAGCCGGCGCGCGTGAGTCCAACGCCACTCTGGCATCCGCCGTTATGGAACTGCAGCAGATCGCCCGCGATCTGGATCGGCGTTTGTGCAACATCGAAAACCGCATGGAAAAGATTTGTGGCGCCCAGGCGACCATGACTCCTGTAATCCGCACGCTTGCCGGAGTGAGCGCGGCCCGGTAATCGGGAACGTATTCGCTCCGGCTGGTCGCGATACTTAATTCGGCAATTGGGAAAAAGAGGAAACCTATGGCAGCTTTGGAATCGGCCGTGAACTCATTTGGACAGTTGGTGGAATTGACCACGAACCCGTCTGCGACTCATCACCCTGCTACGGCGCCAGAGAGTGGGGAACTCAGCATACGCCTGGGCGACGCCATGGCCGAGAATGCGGAACAGCAGTGCCGGGTGAACCAGGCCCTGATTGCCAAAATACAGATGCTGGAAAAGGCGCTGAACGAGACGAACGCCGTAGTTCGGCGGCTGTGTCAAGAACGTCAGTCACGCGGATAGTTCGCTCATGACACGGGAGGATTGCCGGTATGGGTGTGCGCGTGATGCTCACGCCCTCGGTTGATCCGAACTGGAAGCGTGCATGATCTCATGAGCAAGTTTCAAATTGTACTAATCCGGCCAGAAGGCTTTCTCGACAGCGAGGCATTCCGCGAAGTCGCGGAAACCTTGCAGTTTGGGTTGCGAAGCCTTGGACATACGGCGGAGATCCGGGAGAACTGTTTTGAGGCCTCCGCGACCAATGTGATCCTGGGAGCCCATCTGCTTTCGCCGGCGCATGTGCCGATCATTCCGCCGGGTTCGATTGTCTATAACCTGGAGCAAATGGGGAGAGGAGACCTGCCCCGTTCGTCTCACGAACTGGCCGCCCGTCACCAGATTTGGGATTACTGCCAGGGCAACCTGGACATTTGGAAGCGCATGCCGTGCGCCTTTTCCCCGGTCAAGGTGGAAGTTGGATACGTGCCGGAATTGCGGCGGATCGCGAAACTGCCGTCCTCGCTGCAAGATATCGATGTGCTTTTTTACGGCTCGGCCAACGAACGGCGTAAGCGTATCGTCGAAAACCTCCGCTCTGCCGGCGTGAAAGTACATGCGGTGTACGGGGTCTATGGCCGGGAGCGCGACGAGTTGATCGCACGCTCCAAAATCGTGCTTAACGTTCATTATTGGGAATCAAAGCTCTTTGAGATTGTCCGAATCTCTTACTTGCTCGCCAACTCAAAAGCGGTCGTCTCCGAAACCTCGGAAGATGACCTGGAAAATGACTATGGCGGCGCCATTCTAAGCCTGCCTTATGGATCCCTGGTGGAGGGCTGCCTGCATCTTTTGCAGAGCGCAGACGAATGTCGTGAGTTGGGACATCGCGGCTTTCAGTGTTTTTCGCAGCGTCAGGAAGGCGAAATTCTGCAACGTGCCCTGGCCGGAACGCATAGAGCTGCGGTTCCTGCGCGCTCCCAATCCGGCGAGGTCAAAGCCGTGACTTCAAACGCCATCATTCCCCGCAAACTGAATCTGGGCAGTGGCAAAGACTGGCGGGAAGATTGTTTCAACGTGGATTGCAACTCGTATTGGCGGCCGGATGCCGTGCTGGATTTTAATCATGCGCTTCCGGTCGGACAATCCATCGAATCGCCGCGATATGGCGCCGTGGCGCTGCAGAACGGCACGTTTGACGAGATCATTGCCAACGACTCCCTGGAACATGTTGCGAATCTCACAACCGCCATGACCTCGTGCTTGAACCTGCTTGTACCGGGCGGGATGTTTCGCATTGCCGTTCCCTACGATCTTTCGTGGGGAGCATGGCAGGACCCGACTCATGTGCGGGCGTTC
>CAZUCM010000335.1:0-4068 GCA_964619235.1 uncultured Terriglobales bacterium | reverse complement strand
TACGTTGCATGCCACGAGTGGATAGCGTTGCCGCAGCTTCTACGTTTTTCGATAACCAGCCTCGTGATAGCATCTTGTGAGTATTCCCTGCCCGGGTGGCGAAACTGGCAGACGCACGGGACTTAAAATCCCGAGTTCTTAACGGAACGTGCGGGTTCGACCCCCGCCCCGGGCACCAGCGGGTCAGGAAGGCGGTACATACCATATGCCTGACGAATCCATTCGCGCATATGACCTGCCCGGCCGCGTAGCCTCTTACGACGCCGACATGGATCTCATGCACCCCAACCGCCATAAGATGGCGGAAATGATCGTGAACGTGCTGACGGTTTCCGCTGCTCCTCCTGAATTGGTGATCGATCTTGGCTCCGGTACGGGCTTTCTTACGGGTTGTCTTCTGCGTGCATTTCCCGCTTTGCGTGTGATTGCCGTCGATGGCGCCCAACAGATGGTGGAATTGGCACGCACGCGCCTGGGGCCGCTGGCCCAGCGAGTCAATTTCTGCGTTGGCGACTTTCGTGACTTGGAATCGCTATACCGCACTCCCGCATCCGTCGATGCCATCGTCTCCGCGTATGCCCTGCACCATCTTTCGGCGGCAGAAAAACTGAGGGTTTTGCGAACCGCACACGGATTGCTTAAGCCGAAGGGATGGCTCCTTAACGCCGACATTACACTTGCCGAAGACAACCAGCTCGATGCGCTCACCCAACAACTGCGGGTGCGGGGCATCGTGCAACGAGCCCAGGGACGCGATCCTCGATTCGCCGACGCCGCTGCAACCCGTCAGTTCCTGGTAAAGATGGAGAGCAACGAGGGCGATAAGCCGGTTCGCCCCGCCGAGGACCTGCGAAGCCTTCAGGAAGCCGGGTTCTTTCACATCACCACCTTCTGGCGCGAAACCCGGGAAGCCGTATTCGGGGGAATGCGATAGCGAAATGGCAGCCGCCTCCGGGGATATTTGCGGGAGTCCAGCTCCCGGCAGGACGTTAACTTTAGAGTAAATTTTTCAACTTCAAACTACTTTGCTATTTTCTTGCTAACCAATGCCTTGCGATGGCGTCTAAGTCCTTAGGGCTAAGTACCTGTTTTTCCACAGATTTAGTGCTTGTATTTTCTGAAAAATCAGGTATACTTTAGATCTTTAAAGGGCCTCGGGGTTCGTTGTTGTAGGGGTTAACGGTAACATCGAGGGTGTTCCTTCGGGAATCCAAGCCTAAGGATATCGAATCTAATAGAGATATCGGTGTCGAATCTATGACAGAAGTGGGTTTTCCCACATAGGTTCAATAATTTAAACATAGAGGTAAACGAGTAGATATGGCAAGGCGACGCGGTAATCCTAACTGGGGTAAGCCGGAACCGATCGGTCCAATTACGCCCACCATCACGGAATTCGAGCAAGTGGTGAAGGAGTTCAAGCTTCTGCCGGACCAATACGTGCGTTCCACACGTCTGCGCGAATGGGCCCGCAAGAACAAGAATTCCAAGTATATCCCGGAGCCACTGCTGGAAGCCTGGGGGTTTGAGATCGAGTCCGCGCTGTAAGCCCTGGTTCGCCAAACACTTAGAGGCCGTCATTCGACGGCCTCTTTAACTTTCTACAAGCTTTCCGTAACTTTCAGCGATCAGCCGTCAGCTTACAGCCGGCAGCTGAACCTCACGGCGTCATTCTGCGTCATTCTGGATGCAGGGCAAATCTCCCGGCCACGAGTTCCCTTGAAATCTGTTATATCGAAGCCCCCCATCCGGCTGAAAAACCATGATTTGAAGTTTTGCTTCGCGCATGAGATATTAATCTGTCTGTAACATTCCATTAACAATCGGCTAGGGTCTGCGGCCGAAGCCGCAAGGGAGGGTAGGTAAGCAATGGTCCGTCTGATTCCGCGTGACGGTAAATTCTTTGAAATGTTCTCGGAAATGGCAGCGAATCTGACCGACGGTGCACGCGTGCTGGTCAAACTGCTGAACAGTTCCAGTCCTCAAGACATCAAGACCGGCCATCGCCGAATTAAGGACATCGAACACCAGGGCGACGAGATGACCCACAACGTGGTGCGAACGTTGAACCAGACCTTCATCACCCCCTTCGACCGGGAAGATATTCATCGTCTGGCCTCTTCCATCGACGACGTACTGGATTTCATCAACGCCGCCGGGGAGCGGCTGGTGCTGTACAAAATCGAGAATCCTCCGCCTCCGGCTGCCAAACTGGCGGTGCTGATTGTCCGGCAGAGCGAAGAGCTGACCAAGGCACTGGCTCTGCTGAAGACGACCAAGGGGGTTCTGGAACATTGCGTCGAAATCAACCGGCTGGAGGACGAGGCGGATCAGATTTGCCGCGTCGCCATCGCCGAGTTATTCGAGAACGAGAAAGATCCGATCACGCTCATCAAGTTCAAAGAACTGTACGAAGTTCTTGAGACGGCGACCGACAAGGCCGAAGACGCCGCCAACGTTCTGGAAGGCGTCGTTCTAAAGAGCGCATAAGGCCAAGGGACAAGACTCCAATCGAAGCGAGGAATCTGGTTAGGTGAACCCCGGACTAGTGCTGGTCATCATCACTGTCGCCGTCGCACTTACGTTCGACTTTCTCAACGGTTTTCATGATGCCGCCAACAGCATCGCCACAGTGGTTTCCACCCGCGTGCTGTCGCCCCGGTTGGCGGTGGTGTGGGCCGCGTTCTTCAATTTTGCCGCCGCATTTCTGCTTGGCACCGCCGTCGCCCACACCATCGGAAAGGGCATGATCGATCTCACCATCATGACCCAGTACGTGGTATTAGGCGGGCTGATGGGCGCCATTATCTGGGACGTGTTGACGTGGTGGTGGGGACTTCCCACCTCCTCGTCGCACGCGCTGATCGGTGGAATGGCCGGCGCCGCCATGGTTCGCGCCGCTTTGGTACGCGGTCCTGCCCACGCCTTCGATGTGATCATTCCCGGCGGTTGGACGAAAACCCTGCTTTTCATAGTGATTTCCCCGGTGCTCGGTCTCGTTTTGGGCTTGGGCTTTATGACCGCGGTGTTCTGGATCTTCCAGCGGCGTCCTCCTCAGCAGGTGGATAAATGGTTTCGCAAGCTACAACTGCTATCGGCTGCCGCCTACAGCCTGGGACACGGCGGAAACGACGCCCAGAAGACCATGGGCATAGTGGCCAGTGCTTTGTTCACGGGAGGCTTTTTGAGCCGCGCGGAACTGGATAAAGACTGGGGCCATTTTCATTGGCCTATTATTTTGGGAGCCAACGCGGCCATCGCCCTGGGCACATATCTGGGAGGATGGCGCATCGTCAACACCATGGGCTCCAAGATCACCAAGCTGAAACCGGTGGGCGGCTTTTGCGCCGAAACCGCCGGAGCCATCACGCTATTCGGCACTGCGCTGGCCGGCATTCCCGTCAGCACCACGCACACGATTACCGGAGCGATTGTCGGCGTGGGAGCCACCCAGCGCCTTTCCGCCGTGCGCTGGGGTGTGGCTACCCGCATTGTGTGGGCCTGGTTGTTGACGATTCCCGCTTCCGCCGCGGTGGCCGCACTGACATTTCTGATCATCAGATTTTTTTGCCGGACGGCCTGATCGCCGGATTTCTCAATTTCTAAATTACTCAATCTAACCAGCTTTGTTAAAATCAACTCCCATGACGCCTTCGTCCTCATTTTGCGACGTCGAGACCGCGCTTGCCGAAATACGTGCTGGGCGCATGATCGTCGTGGTGGACGATGAGGATCGGGAAAATGAAGGCGACCTGACTATGGCCGCCGAGGCGGTTACCCCCGACGCCATCAACTTCATGGCAAGATACGGACGCGGCCTGGTCTGCCTGGCCATGACCCCGGAGCGGCTTGACGCCTTGCGCCTGGGCCTGATGACGACGTTGAACACCTCGCAGTTCGGCACGGCCTTTACCGAATCAATTGACGCCGTCGGCCGTGGAGTTACCACCGGCATCTCCGCCTACGATCGCGCCCAGACTATCCTGGCCGCCATCGAACCGGATACGCGCCCATCTGATCTTGCCCGCCCCGGACACATATTCCCGCTACGCGCCCGCCGTGGCGGCG
>CAZUCM010000334.1:0-4138 GCA_964619235.1 uncultured Terriglobales bacterium | reverse complement strand
AAAGGCCTGCCTACGGTCTTCCCCGCATTGACCGGTTAATCAATAGGATAGTACGATTCAGGTGCTCACTGTGACAGATTGACGGCCCGCGCCCCGAGGATATAAGACGCTTGTTTTTCAACAGCACCAAGCACCAAGCACTTGGCGCCAAGCCAAGAACAGGGATTTTCGACCTCCGGGCATTGGCTGCCGGCCGGCGACCGGCGGCCAACGGCCGACGGTTCGCCTGGTGCCTGGTGCTCGGTGCCGGGTGCTTCTTCGTGGCCTCGTGTGGCACAAGTGAGCAGAAGCCGGCCCACTCCGCGCCGCCGGTGCAGGCGCAGGCGCCGAGTGTAAGTCCGGTGGCCCCGCAACCGCCCCAGGCCGCAGCGAAACCCATCCCCACGCCTGACCCGGTCGATGCCACCTTAGCGGCGGTGGAGACGGCCTACCAGGTCGGCCGCGACAATTACAATGCAGGCCACCTGGAAGCGGCAAAAATCTATTTCGACCACGCCTTTGACCTGCTCCTGACGAGCAAGGTCGACGTAAAGTCCGACGACCGGCTGCGCCAGGAGTTCGACAAGATCGTGGAAGGCACCCATGAGCTTGAGCTGGAAGCATTGAAGCAGGGCGATGGCTTCACGGAGCAACAATCGGAACCGGCGCCAATCGACGAAGCGAACGAAGTCACGTTTCCTGTCGACCCTAATATCAAAGCCCAGGCCGAACAGGAACTGAAAACCACCCAATCCGATCTGCCGCTCACCCTGAACGACGCCGTTGCCGCCTATATCAATTATTTTTCCAGTAATAAGGGACGTGGTTTTCTGGAACACGGCTACGTTCGATCGGGACGGTACCGCGCCATGATCCTGAAGACGCTCCGTGATGCGGGCGTACCGCAAGACCTGATTTATCTCGCCCAGGCCGAATCCGGATTCCACTCCCTGGCGCTGTCGCGAGCCGGAGCGCGCGGCATGTGGCAATTCATGGCCGGCCGCGGCGAACAATATGGGCTGAAGCGCAACTGGTGGCTCGATGAACGCCAGGACCCGGAGCTGGCCACCCGGGCCGCCGCCCATCATCTGAAAGACTTGTACAACGAGTTCGGGGACTGGTACCTGGCCATGGCGGCCTACAATTCAGGCCCCGGCACAGTGCAGCACGCGGTCGAACGAACGGGCTACGTGGATTACTGGGAACTCTACCACCGCGGTGTACTGCCGCAAGAAACCCGGAACTATGTACCCATCATTCTGGCCATCACCATCATGTCAAAAAACCCGGCGCAATACGGCCTGGACCGCCTGCAGCAGGATGCGCCGGTTACCGGTGACGTCGTCACCATACATGACCCCATCGACATGCGACTGGCGGCGGAATGCGTGGACGCCTCAGTAGCCACGCTGCAGGAATTGAATCCCAGCCTGTTGCGCCTGACGACACCCAAGGATCAACCGTTTGATCTGCATTTGCCCCTGGGGACAAAAAGCAAGTTCCTGGCTGCCATTGCGCTCATTCCGCCGGACAAACGCGTTTGGTGGAGATATCACCGGGTGGCGCCAGGAGACACTCTGGCCGGGATCGCTCACAAGTACCACACGACGCCGGGTGCCATCCAGGAGGTCAATAATTTTGCGGATGGTGGCCTTCGCGTCGAAACCAAGTTGATCATTCCGGTGACCCCGGGCCGCCGCGATGCCGAAGACGTCAGCTACACCCGGCGAATCATCCATTACAAAGCTCAAAGAGGGGACACCGTGCTTTCGGTGGCCGATCATTTTGGCGTATCCGCCGAAACGCTGCGCAAGTGGAATCGTCTGAAAGGAAATCACTTAGCCGTAGGGCATGTGCTTTCCATTCATCGCCCCGCAGCCTCCACCGCCGAGGGAACGGAGGGCGAAGAATCTCCCTCGAAGTCCGTGGGGAAGTCTGCCGGAAGTCATGCGGCAACCGCAACAACACATTCCCGCCGCCGCTCCACGGCTGCCACAAGGCGTAGAAGATCGGCGGTAACCTCAACATCTGCAAAGACTAAGCCTCCATCCGCAAGCGCCGCTCCGGGCGGCAACAAAGCGCCTTCGGCCAAGCCTGCACAGAGCGCACACAAACGAAAGAAGCAGACTCAGCATCGACGGCTGGCCGCACAACAACAGTAAGAAGCCGCCAATTTGCAACCCGGAGGCGCCCCGGTCATCAAACGCGGTAGGCGACCTCTGAAATCGGAGCCGTACATACTTGCCGCGCGGGCCAAAGCGGCTGTGCTATAATCCGCGCCGGTTCTTATGTAATGCGTAACCCGTGATATTTTGCTAAGGTGACGCACGGCCCCTTGATGCAAACGGAGCCGGCAGAGATTGGCACAAGAAGGCAGGAGGACAAATGTTCGACGACGAAACCCTGTACGGACGCGATGACGAAAACGAAGAATTCGGCGAAGCCGGTTACGATGAGCCTCTAGACGAAGAAGAGGACTACGAAGAAGAAGAGGAAGAAGAAGAAGTCGATATTACTTCGGCTATCGTGGAACTTCCCGTAAAGCCGGCGCCTCCATCCCCAGCACCTCCGGTGGCCGCGCGCCCGGCCAAGACGCCCGCCAAGCCGGCAAAACCGGCAGTCAAGAAGGCAGCCAAGAAGCCGGCGAAAAAGGCCGCGAAGAAAGCAGTCAAAAAAGCGGTCAAAAAGACGGCCAAGAAGCCGGTCAAGAAGGCAGCCAAAAAGGCTGTCAAGAAGGCAGCCGTGAAGGTTGTCAAGAAAGCAGCCAAGAAGGCAGCCAAAAAGACGGCCAAGAAGGCAGCTAAGAAACCGGTCAAGAAGGCTGCGAAGAAAACAGCCAAGAAGGGCCGCCGCTAAGCTAAGCCGGCTGGAAGGTCTCGCCCTCGGCACGCGTACGACGCGCGTGCTGAGGTTTGTTTTTTCAGGTCACAGTTTGCAGTTCACCGCCTACAGCCGAAGGTCAGGCGGATAGCCCGCTCTGCGTAATCCTGTGTGGACTTCTGCGCTTCGTGGCCAACCATCAAAGATGTGTGCCCCACGCATGCGCAGCGTCGCCAAACGCACCTCACTCGCCTCCGGTAGCGCAAGGGTGGGACGGAATGCCGCATACGCGACCCCGTCTTGAACAATGGCTAACGTCAACGAGAATCGTAAAGCCCCGGTACGCGCATGTCACCGGGCGCGAAGACTGCATCGTCTCCTGCCAACGACCAACAGCCAAAGACCGGCGATTGCCTCACTTTTTTCCGTCCACCGCATTCCGGCATCGGTCGTAGAGTTCCAGCAATTGGCCGGCATAATCTTCCGTCTTGGGAGTCGCGCCGCCCTGAAATCCGGTGCCGGTCACGCCCGCCTTGCCATAGCCGGTAGTCATTGCAATGAACTTCATCAAATCGAGAGCAATATCTTCGTTGCGGCGGGCGCCCGCCGGCGGTTGGGGATTTTCGTCTGCCATGCCAATCTCCTTAAGTCTGTATTTCAGGTTTCAATGCCTACGTAACAGATGCGCCCGGCAATGTAATCGGTAGCGGTTTTGCCGTCTTCGATCGGAATGATATCGACCGGATAAGCCTGGTTGTGCGGACGCAAAATCAAATGATCGCCGGAAAGCTCGACGTACTTTACGGTGGCGCTTCCCTTTACGCGGACGGCATACATGTTTGACTCGCCCCGGCGATGGGGCTTGAGCGAATTGTAATGCCGGTCGATCAACACGATCGCGCCGCTGACCACGCGCGGGGACATGCTCATGCCGTCCGCGCCCACGCGGACGAGCACAAAGCGCATCCACTCTTCGCGTGGAGTTTGCATCGCGGGTTTCAAACGGCGCAGGAAAGAACGTTTGAATTTATAAATGTCGCGGACTTTTTCGCTGGTAACGAGCGCTTCGTTTGCGGCAGTTTCCATCTCCACCAGCAGCACGTTCTCAAAGCTCTCTTCCGCCGGAGGCGGAATGCTGGCGCGCTTATTGATTTCGGAAGCGGCCAGCAGATCGAGAACCGATAACTGTTGCGCCGCCAGGACTTTGTCCATGCCTTCCAAACTCAGCCCGCGCTTGCGGTTCAGAAAGTTGGAAATATGGGCCTGCTGAAAGCCGGTCTCACGGGCCAACCGCAGCCCGCTTAATTTTCCCGCGGCAATCCGCTGTTCGAGCACCCGC
>CAZUCM010000333.1:0-4142 GCA_964619235.1 uncultured Terriglobales bacterium | reverse complement strand
GGAATTGGACTGAATTCCTGCTTGCACAGCAACTGTGCAGACTCAGGGTCAAGAAATTGAACCATTTCTGTCTTCGTTCGAAAGAGTCTTGGAGCCTCATTCGCCTGCCACGAATAGACATCGACGCATGTATCTACGATGGGCTTCATATTCGGCAGATGATATACGCACATGTCATTGCCTATGGCGGCAAACCAGACTTGTCCATCATCTGCTGCTTCGATCCATGAGCCGGTCGCACCGACATCAACACAAGTCGTGCTCTGGTCGTTCCTGTTCCATCGGCAGATCTTGGGCCCATTTCGATAGGTAACGATTTGACCTAGCGGACTGACGGTCACTGAATCAGCATTCTCCGCGATTGTCGCCGCTTTTTGGGCTTGCACGTTTCGCACCACCAATTGGGGCCGGTCTTGCTCGTTGAACGTGAGATACGCAATTACATTGCGGTCTCTGCTACAGGATAGACCCACGTTCTTGAGCGAGGTTTCGAGTCTCCGACCAGCTCCGATGTCAAATGCGGCACCTGGTGTGGTATCACGTGGAGCGGGGAAGTGTTGAAGTACGAGAGAGCCACAGGTTTCCCGCACAGTTGCCGCACCAACTGCTCGCATATTGGAAAGGATACGGCGCAACTTCAGGTCAATCACAAAGAGCCGATAGGGACTGCCCGTGCTATTTTCCATACGGCGAACTATGGCGAGGGTAGTTCCATCTATTGCAAAACCGTCGATGAAGTGAGCATCTGTCACCGTCACGTCGCCGGTTTTACAGGAGGCGTGAATATCTCCATTTGCGAGATACGCAAAGGAGCCGGCACCTTTATCCTGTGCAATGCACAGCGTACATAGTGCAAATAGAACTATGAGAGCGGTTGTTGCAGGTCGCGGGCCGATCTGCAGTCTCTCGCTGACACGGACGGATGTGTGAGGTTTTTTCATAGTAGAACGAAATGTGGGAAATGTGGATCGGTCTGTCCCCCATTTCCCAGGTCAGTCCGTCCCCCAGTTCCGAAAGCTTTTTAGTACATTCTCTGACCGTTGCCGTATCAGCGCAGCCACTCTCCCGGCGGCGATGTGTGTGACCTCCACTTTCTGCAAGGCGCCGATAACCGTCTCGGCCAGCTCCGGAACGCGCCGCCTGACCATGGGCGGGGCGAGGCCCGCCTCTCGCGCCAGTTGTTCGAAGTCTCCCGGCGTCACCTTTTCCGATGAATACGCGCTGCCAATTTTCATTGCCATCTCCCGGCTTAGCTCGGGATAGTAGATCGTGCTGACAACGTCGTAAAGCGGCGAGAGTTCGATCTCCAGGTTTTCTGTCACGGCGCCGCGATAGAGCAGCGAGAAATTCTTGCCGTGCGCGTCGTTGTTGCCGACGAGATAGTTGAAGATGACCGCGTCCAGCAGCCGTGCCAGGTCAATCACCGGCGCGCTGGAAACTTCGCGTAGCAGTCCGAAGCACTGTTTGAGAGATGGCCCGCCCTCCTTCTGGTACTTTTGTTCGGAGACGATGCCCTGCGCTTGGCAGAAATCCTCCTGGTGCAACCTTTCCAGGGACGGCTGCTTGCCAGGCTCCTGACTGTGATAGCGGTCGTATCGCTCGACCAGCAGGTAATCCAGGCCATCGACGATTCCGGTCTCGACGGCAGCAGCCGGCAGGCCGGCGGCAGCTGCGAGTTTCATGCAGAGCGCTTCGTTGAACACGACGCCCTCGAATAGCTCCACCGCGGGTTTGAGAATATGGGTGCTCGGGGCCCCGCCGAGCGGAAGACAGATTTCGCCGCCTTCGATGCGCACCGCGATTTTGTCCTGCGCGCCGGCCAGGGACAGGCGCATCCCCTCCTCGCCCGCCAGCAGTGGCCGCTTGGGCAATTCCTTGAGGATCGCGGCCAGTTTTTCCTGTGAGAGCTTGCGATAACCGTAATCGCGCTCCGGCAGGGACTGCCCCGCCGGCACGAAGGTGACCGCGCCCGCGCATTCGCCGCCGATCTGCTCCAGCATGGCGTAGTCATTGCGTGCGCTGATGCCTAGGTTGCGGGCAACGACTTCGCGCTTGGCTTGTTCGGGCAGGATGCCGGCGAAGAAGCCCCGGCACTCCTTTTGCCGGAAGCGTTCTCTCCGGAGCGGAAGGGATTGCGAGAGCGGCGTGGCGCCTGGCCTATTAAGCCAGCTTTCCGCATAGGCAAAGTACATCTGGCCGCCACTGTCCTGGACGAGTTGGCCGGCCAGATCGTTATAAAGGTAAACATCGAGCTTTCCGGCCATGCGCTACTCTTCCTTTGCTGCCGCCGGCGGCGCCAGACTGAGTTTTATCCCGAGGGTGTGGAGGATTCGCAGCGCCTTCCCGATCTCGCAGGTTTCCTTCCCCTTTTCCAGGTCAATGATGAAGCGCAGACCCGTTCCCGAGGTCAGCGCCAGATTCTTTTGCGTGACCCCCATGCGCTTGCGGGTATCCCTGATTATCTTCCCGATCTCCGCGGGCGTGTACTTCAAGCCTGCCTCCAAGATAAACGTTCCCGTACGGGAATATATTAGCATCTTCAGCCGTAGAACAATATAATATTCCCGTGCGGGAACCTATCATTCAAACAAGACATGGAAGGCCTATAAGTTACCGTACGGTAACATAATTGACAGCCGGCAAGATCAACATGCTCGCAGAACAGTTGAAGCCGCCCATTCCGGGCTGGGAAAAGTGCGCTTAGCTGTGGCGCACTGAATCGCCGGGCAGGGAAGGTTTACGGAACAGCAATTGCGACGGGGCTACGTGGCGGGCAATCGCATCGGCGAGGTTCTTGCTGCTGACTGGTTTGGAAATATAGTCGTCCATGCCCGCCTGCAGGCACTCTTCCCGGTCGCCGTTCATGGCGTGGGCGGTTAATGCAATGATCGGGACATGGGTGCCGGCGGCGCGCTCCTCGGCGCGAATGAACCGGGTGGCCTCCAGTCCGTCCATTTCCGGCATCTGCACGTCCATGAAGATCAGGTCGAAGGTCTCTTGTTTCCATTTGGCCACGGCCTCGACGCCGCTGCGTGCCAGCTCGGTTTGATGGCCGAGGTTTCTCAGGACAGCCATGGATAACTTCTGGTTCACCGGATTGTCTTCCGCCATCAAGATGCGCAGCGGACGTGCGGGATCGGCGATTTCGGTCTTATGGGCGGCGTTGCCCGAAGCATTGGGATCGACGCCCAGATTGGCGCTCAATTCCCCGCGAATTTCCGTGAGAAGATCGATTGGCTTGATCGGTTTCACCAGAAAACGCCGTATGCCCAACTCGTGGCAGCGGCGTGCCGCAGTCGCGCGATCGGGAGTACTTACCGTCACAATGATGGCGCCCGGAGGTGCGGAACAATTGCGCATTCGCTCGATCAACTGGAAGCCGTCCATGCCCGGCATGTTGTCGTCGGTCAGAACCAGACGGTAGGGCCGACCGGCGGCGGCGGCTCTATCCAGTTCGGCCAGCGCGGTTGCGCCGCCATCGGCGGTGCCGGCAAGCATGCCCCACTGCACCACGATTCTCTCCAGGGCGTGGCGGCTGGAGGCATTGTCATCGACGATCAGTACGGGCCATCCGCGCAGTTCCTCCGCCGTGGTCGCAGCGGCGGCTTTGGCGGCATGATCCACAGTCGCGAAGCGAGCGGTAAAGTGGAAGGTTGATCCGGCGCCGGGAAGGCTATCCACCCACATCTTGCCGCCCATCAACTGTGCCATGCGCAACGAGATTGCCAATCCCAGACCGGTGCCGCCGTAATTACGGGTGGTGGAAGAATCGGCTTGTTCGAAGGCCTGGAAAATCGTTTCCAGTTTTTCCGGCGGGATTCCGATTCCGGTGTCCCGAACCTGGAAGTGCAACATCACCGAATTCTGGCTGGCCTCCTGGACGCCGGCGTGCACCACGACTTCCCCTTGCTGCGTGAACTTGATGGCGTTACCGGCCAGATTGAGAAGCACCTGACGCAGACGCACGGGGTCGCACATCACGGCGGCCGGAACGTCGGGTTCGACTTCCAGGACCAGTTCCAGGCCTTTATGGTGCGCCGGCAAGGCCATGCTTTTGACGACATCGCCGAGAAACTCGGTGAGGTCCAGCGATACCGGGTCGAGAACGATCTTGCCGGCTTCGATCTTGGAGTAGTCCAGAA
>CAZUCM010000332.1:0-4152 GCA_964619235.1 uncultured Terriglobales bacterium | reverse complement strand
CCACTGCATGCGTGTTTTGCGAAAAGCAACACAGCGAAGACCGCGAGGCCTGCATCGTCCACCGCGGGCGTTACTGCTTCGTGGTTCTCAATATTTACCCCTACACCTCGGGCCACGTCATGGTAGTGCCGTACCAGCACCTGGCCGAATTGGAGCGCCTGCCCACCGAGGCCGCCCAGGAAATGATGGCTTTGGCGCAAAAGCTGGAACAGGTGCTGCGCCGGCTTTACCGCCCCGATGGCATCAATTTAGGTATGAATATCGGCAAAGCCGCCGGGGCCGGAGTGGCCGGGCATATTCATATGCATGTGCTGCCGCGCTGGGTTGCCGACTCGAATTTCATGACCACCGTGGCGGAAACGCGCGTGTTGCCGGAGTCCCTGGAACAAACCTGGGAGCGAATGCGCGCCGCCTGGGACGATTGAATTGCGAATTTGCTAGAATCTTTCTCTGCGGGAGGAT
This sequence comes from uncultured Terriglobales bacterium, assembly GCA_964619235.1. Classification (GTDB taxonomy): domain Bacteria; phylum Acidobacteriota; class Terriglobia; order Terriglobales; family Acidobacteriaceae; genus CAZUCM01. The sequence goes on along the minus strand of CAZUCM010000332.1, from coordinate 3,690 downwards.
TAACGAAATGAAGAAATTTATGCTTGCAGCGCTCTTTACATCCCTGGTTGTGCCCACCATGAGTTTTGCGGCGGACTTGACCAGCGATGTCAACTATAAAGCCAAGTGCGCCATGTGCCACGGCGCCAACGCCGAAGGCAAAGCCATGATGAAAACCGCTCCCATGAAAGATGTGGCCTCCAAGAGCGAAGCGGATTTAACAGCGGCAATCAGCAAGGGCAAGGGAAAGATGCCCCCGTACGCCGGCAAGCTTACTCCCGAACAGATCAAGACCCTGGTTTCCGAGATCAAGGCCCTCAAGTAACCGTCGTTGGCCGTTGGCCGGCAAAGTGGTTGCCCCACGCCTCGCAGCGTGGGGCATGTTTGTCATAGGGAGCATCTGCAATTCAAGGACTCTTCGAACTGCCCACATACACCGCGTATTGAATATTTCCTTTTACCCGCCGCAGCCAGCCGGAATTCGACAATACGTGCTCGGAGATGGGGTTTTGATACACCACCCACACCGGGCGCGGCTGCTGCCGCACGGACTGTTCCAGCGCCATCATTACCTGCTCCAGGATGTGCTCCGGAAAAGGATCGAACAGGAATACCACCAGCGGTTCCGGCGGAAAGCGGAATTGCCGCGCGTCGCCACACCACAGGTCGATGCGTCCCAGCTGCGATCCCTCCTGGAAGGTGCGTATATTCTCCCGGGCAATGGCGTGCAATTCCGGAAGTAGTTCTACTCCGATGATGCGGCGGTAGGGAAATTCGCTGGCCAGCAATAGTGCCCGTCCCTTGCCCGAGCCCAGATCGATGAAGGTGAATTGTTCGTAGGGCACGCCCAGTTCACTCATGACCGGCCGGAACAGTTCAGGATCGGTAGGCATGTATTGACGGCCGGAAAAGATTTCGCGCAGCCGCGTTCCCAGACGCGGGTTGGCCCAGGTGGTGTTCACGCGGCATTCCCAGTCGTAGTCCAGATCGCCGTAACGCAGGCGCCGCCGTGCGGGAGTGTAATCCAGCAATAGCTCATAGAAACTCGTGCCCAGAAAACCCAGGGTGCGCCACACCCCGCGCAAGCGCAGGGAATCGCGCCACCACGCGGCAAAACCGCGGCGCAGGGTGAAGGGCGGAGGAAAGTCGGCCATAACCTTAGTTTCGTGCCTCAGGCTGCAACTTTCCAGCGGAATATGTGGTGGCAAATAGTAAGATTGCTGCGAAGCCGGGGGCAAACTTATGTCTGCAACCAACACACTCTTCCGCAAGCTGCCGGCGGTCGATGAACTGCTGCACCATCCTGAGCTCATTTGCCTGTCGGCGCGTGAGGGCCGCGCCGCCGTCACCGAGGCCGCCCGTGCGGTGCTGGAAGGCTGGCGCCGGGAAATCGCCGCGGGAACGCTGGATGAAGCGGGCGTCGATGTGGCGCTCTGCGAAATCGCCACCGCAGTGGAACGCCAATTACGCTCCGCCTTCGACTATTCTTTGCGCGCCGTCGTGAACGCCACCGGCGTAATCCTGCACACCAACCTGGGGCGTGCTCCCCTGCCTGCGGCGGCCTTGGACCACCTCCGCGAGACCGGCGGGGGATACTGCAATCTGGAATTTGAAGTTGACTCGGGCGAGCGCGGGAAACGCGACACCCATACAGACCGGCTGTTTGCGCGCTTGTTGAACTCACCGGAGCTGGCGCGGGAAATTTCCACCATCGTCGTCAACAATAATGCCGCCGCCGTGTTGTTGGCGCTGAACGCCCTGGGTGAGGGCGGCGAAGTGATCGTTTCCCGGGGAGAGCTGGTGGAAATCGGGGGCTCGTTTCGCATTCCGGAGGTCATGGCCAAATCGGGGGCGCGTCTGCGCGAAGTGGGCACCACCAACCGCACCCGCCTCGACGACTACGAACGCGCCATCAACCAGCACACGCGCCTGCTGCTGCGGGTGCATCGATCGAATTTTCAGATCGTGGGCTTTACCGAACAACCGTCGCTGGCGGAGTTGGCGGCGCTGGGGCGCAAGCATCAGCTGCCGGTCATGGAAGACCTGGGCAGCGGCGCCTTCTTCGATCTGCGGGCGGTCGGAGTCGCCGGTGAACCGGATGTAGCCTGCAGCCTGCGTGCGGGCGTGGATCTGGTGACCTACAGCGGAGACAAGTTGCTGGGCGGTCCGCAGTCCGGCATGCTGAGCGGCGGCAAGGAGCTGATTGCGCGCATCCGGAAAAATCCGCTGTTTCGGGCCCTGCGTGTGGATAAGCTCACCTATGCGGCACTGGAGGCTACCTTACTGGCCTATCTGCGGCAGGACTTCGATGCCATTCCGGCGCTGCGCTTTATGCGGCTTACGGTGGAAGAGATCGCTGTTCGTGCGGCCGGGCTGGTGGAACAATTGAGCGTCCCGCATCTTACCGTTGAACTGGTGGACGGAGAGTCGGTGCTGGGCGGGGGTGCCGCCCCGGGCGCCATGCTGCCTACCCGGCTGATCGCCGTAACCTGCGGCCATCTGACCGCCGGCGAATTGGCGGCACGCCTGCGCGCCCATCAGCCGCCCATCGTAGCTCGCGTCGACGAAGGCCGGGTTCTTATCGATTTGCGCACGGTATTTCCCGAGCAGGACGAAGCGGTGCTGGCCGCACTAAGAAGCCTTTCCCTCACCACAGAGGGCACAAGGGGAAATTTGTAATTTGGAAATTTGCAATTTCAAATTGAAATGCGGGGCGCGCCCTCAGTTGTGCAGCACAGCCAAATTACAAATTTGAAATTGCAAATTTAACATTCCTCAGTGTGCGAAAGCGACAGGCAGGCGTGCTTGGCGCGCAGGCGGTTGGCGAATTCCTTCACCATAGAGGGCACAGAGGAAAATTTGTAATTTGGTAATTTGCAATTTCAAACTGAAAAGCGGGACGTGCTCTCAGTTGTGCGGCAAAGCCAAATTGCAAATTTGAAATTACAAATTTGAAATTGCAAATTTAACATTCCCCGTGGTGAATCATCAACGGCCGGCTCACGCTTCCAGAATCACCTGCGCAATCGCGTGTTCCTCGGTGTGCGAAAGCGACAGGTGGGCGCGCTTGGCGCCCAGGCGGTTGGCGAATTCCGCGGCTCGTCCGCTGAATACCAAGGTCGGCCGCCCGCCCGGTTCGCGGCGAACTTCCAGCTCTTTCCAGGCCACCCCCAGGCGCCAACCCGTGCCGATAGCCTTCAGCCCGGCCTCTTTGGCGGCGAATCGCGCCGCATAGCGTTCCGCCCGGTTCTTTTTGGAGTCGCAGTATTGGATCTCGCCGGGGGTGAAGATGCGATGCAGAAAGCGGTCGCCAAAGCGCTCGATCGCCTGCGCAACCCGCGGCACTTCCACAATATCGATTCCGGTTCCAACAATCATGGCTGTCCGTGCAGAGCATAAAGGCTAAGGATGCAAACTTTCAAGGTTTCAGAGTTTCAAAACAAGCTACGAGAGGGCATGGACCGGAATAGACTCTTGAATCCGCTTTACCGGCTTTGAATCCTTCAAACTTTCCCTCCTTGAATCCTGCCGTTCCCTGACAAGTACTTACAGGGCGGTGGCCGTATCTGTTATCATGCGCCTCTTACGGACAATTTCCGGCGCTGCCGGCCGGGGAGGTTTCCGTAGGTTAAAAAGCGCTCCGACGATGCCGGAGGGAAAGCAACGAAGCGCCCAAGCTTTCGGTTGAGGAAGAATTGCCGAGCCAGCAAC
>CAZUCM010000331.1:0-4167 GCA_964619235.1 uncultured Terriglobales bacterium | reverse complement strand
GCAGACGTGGGCGTCTGCGCTACGTTTGCTGCGCTGATGGCCGGTCGAAATCTTTTGGGCTTCCGTTGCAAGAAGCCAGGAAATTGAGGAAGGGGCCCGGTGGATGCGATGGTGGAGATCGCGCAAACGCTCTTCCAGCATCTGTCGCCCGTTCAGGGCTTGCCCTTCTTTTTACCCTACCCCGGGTTGCGGCGCGGGGAGTCCTTTGCGGAGTGGTGAACGTCCCGCTTCACCCCGCAAATGAGCGATCTGCAACGATCTGTGCAAATGGCGGGTCACGGAGTTGCGGCCGAGGCTGCACGCAGACGGCGCAATGTGGGAAGCGTCAGTGGTATGCTTGCTCGCATGCGTCTATCCGCTCGGTGGTTGAGGTACAGAGTCGAATTGTTTTGCGTGGCTTTGATCGCCTTTGTCCCGATGTCCGTATCAGGAGCCGCCGCTCGCATTGGTGCAGTGCCCGAGTACTGGCACGAGGACGCGCTTTTGCTATGCGACGGGGATGGACGGACCAAGATCGACTTAACGCCCAGGCAGCCCGGGCGAGACCTCTCTGAGTTTCGCGACACATTCTGGCGTGTTCTCAACCTAAAGGGAGCCACTCCGGTTTCAGAATCTACAATCGTTAACATTGGCGAGAGGGACATAACCATAAGCACGCCTTCCGGAGCCTTGTCCGTTCCCTTCGGGCTTAAGCTTTCGGGCCTTCAGTTCTATCCTGCCTGGCGCAGGACGACTAAATTCAAGAACAGCCATGATCGTCAAACTATGGAATCTTTCGAAGTCATGGTGCAAAGGATTGCAGCCTATGAATCGAAGGCCGGAAAGCTGACATTCTCCGACCGGGCTGGACAGATCCTGCTGGTGCTTGAGCCGCTCCGATCATCCGGGATTGAGAATCGCCGCTGGAGAATCGCGGCGTACCGCCCGGTTACCAAAACACCGAAAGGTGAAAGCAAACTGATTGATACGCAGTATCGCGCAGAGATCACCTTTCTGCAAGGCGAGATTACAGGATCGCCGGGATGCGGGGGCTGGGATGGTTCCTACAAGATTTCTGGTGACACCATTACCATCCACGCAGATTTTGTTTTGGCTGGGCTCTGCCTCAGCGGGCCGGAAGCCCAAAATGGCTTGTTGGTTCCAGCCATCAACGGCCAGATGCGAATCGCGGCGGAGGAGAATCGGGTGGTATTAAAGAGCCTCGACGGCCAAACGAAAATTATTCTCCTGCCCTATTGGAATCCCAACTGACTGCGTGCATTCGCTCACTTGACCTCCCAGCCTTCCACAGACGGGCATTTCTCTAAAGTCTCGGGCGGGAATGTTGTCCTAAAAGCGGCTTCGAGGAAGTTAGCCGGATTGGTATCTATTCGACATTCGTGGAGTAACCGTTACGGAGGCGGGGGCACCGGAGCATCTGTCGCCCCTTCAGGGCTTGCCCTTCTTTTTACGCAACCCCGGAGCGCGGTCACGTGGAGTCCTTTGCGGAGTGGTGAACGTCCCGTCCCGCTTCACCCCTACGAGCGGGAGAGTCGTAGCGCACGGCACAGCGCGTGTCCAAACCTGACTCAATCACAACGTTGATCTGCCACCACGCAGGGCCCGCAGACGTGGGCGTCTGCGCTACGCTCGCTGCGCTGATGGCCGATCGAAATCCTTCGGGCTTTCGTGGCAAGAAGTCAGGAAATTGTCAGGGCATCATTGGAGATTTGGCGGTATCTGGTATCCCTTTTCTTTAAGGCGGGCCATGATACGTTCCAGGATGCGGTTACCCCATTTCTGGCCGGCGGCCAGCGTTTCCTGCTGGATCTCCGGCATTTCGCGGGCGATCTTTTGACCGGTTGGGGTTTCGTAGAAGCGAATCAGGTCGCGGATTTCCTGCTGGGTAAAGTGCTTGTCCCATATCTGGGAGGTCAGCTCGACCATGTCATTGTCGCGTACTTCGACACGGAGATCCTGCCAAACCTGCTCCGGCACTTGCGGCATGGATGCCTTGAGCGAAGGCAACATCAGGTCATAGGCCTGATTCGCCCCCCGTTCCGCGCCGGTAAGCCGCAGCAGCCGGACAATGTCGGCATGTTTGGATGACTCAGTGCTTTGCGCCGAGGCCACGGGAAGGGCCATCGGCAACAGGACCAGCAAAACCAGCAGCGGCTTTGTTCGCATGTCGTCTCCCTGCAATCAGGGAGAGACTACCACGAAATCGGGCTCACTCCGATTCCGGCTCTTCCAACTCGACGGTATCCCCCAGCTGGATCGGTTCCAGCGAGAAGGTAATCATCGCCGTCGCGCCGCCGGAATGGGTGCTCAACACGATGGCCTCCCCCAGCACGTGACGGGGCATATCTTTCAAGCCATCTTTTTTCATCTTTGCGGGATGTTGCTGGGTGTCGTCGGTGATGTCCGCCAGGGTTACGGCCGCGTCAACCTGGTCCATCGAGCTGGTACGATAATCGCGCACCACTCGCAAATAATCTCCGGCTTTAATACCCTGCGCTTCCCCAACCGTGACGTAAATAGCGTGGCCGGCACTCAGATAGGAATCGAAATCGCGCGACGCCATGATCTTGCCGCTGATGTGCGGCGGCGCCGCGGGATATACGCCAAGCGTGGAACGTACCCGGTAAGCCACCGGCTTTCTTTCCACATAAGGGACCACCAGGTCGCCCGGCAGTACGCTTTCGCAGGCAAACTCCGTTTGGGCTGCCGCCGTTCCGGTTCCGCGAAGTTCCACGATTTTCGCATAACCAATATCGCGATAGACTCTGCCGGTCTTGGTCAGCAGGTTCTTGGCGGCGGGAAACGGGGAATACTGGTTGAAGTCGGCAACCTCACGCATAATGCTCACGCGCGATCCGGGTGTATATCCGCCTCCCTGCAGGAAGATATAGTCCCGTTCCTGATAGCGGGTCTCGATCGGGGTTCTCTCCCCGGCGGCAACAAAATGCTCGCGGGACAATGGCTTGGCGGAGACGAATCCGGCGCAATACAAATCTGATTTCGTCACCGGAACGTTACGCTCCGACATTTGGGCCGTTAGGCGCACTGGCACAGAAAGATCTTGCGAACCCCCACTCTGGGGTTGCTGGCTGAAGGCGGCCACCGCGGTCAGCAGTAGAGCGCTAAATATTGCACGTTTCACGTAACCTCCTGTGCCACAAGCCCTTGACGCATAACCTGGCGTTTGGCTGGCCGGCGGCATGTCGCAAAATCCTTCGGCACACTTGCCCTTGTGCGCACCGTAACAAAGTGGCCTAACCCGGTCAAGGTAAAGATGTTAACTGGCATGGTACGAAAGTACAATTCCGTTGCCTTCCACTGGATGAATCTGTTATTGCATCTTGAATGGCGCCCGCGTAATATGACGCCTCTTGGCATGAAAAAAGCCACTCCCAAGTCGTATGTGCCGCGCATCCTGCCTTTGCGCTTGCCGCGGGTTTGCGTTTCTTTGCTCGGTGCGGACCCGGACGAGATGCTGGAGAGGGCGGAGGCCGTAGTACGCGAAGATCCGTTCATCGAATTCCGCCTCGACTATCTGAAGCATCCGGCCGCCGCTATCCCTAAGATTCGACAGTTCTTAGAGATGCACCCGGGATGCATCCTGATCGCTACCTGCCGGCGTACGCCGGGTGGCGGGCTATTCCGGGGATCAGTGGCTGCCGAGGTCGAAATTCTGCTGAAGGCGGCCGACGCAGGCTTTCAACTGGTAGACGTGGAACTGGAAAGCGCCAAAGTCATGCGCGCCTCCGATCTGGATAAACTGCGCTCGCGAGCCGGTATTGTGCTCTCCTTCCACGATTTCCGCGGCACTCGCAAACTGGAAGAGACCTTCCGTACCATGCGGGAGTATCCGGCGGACTATTACAAGCTGGTAACCACGGCCACCAAACTCTTCGACAACGTCACCATGATGAAGTTCCTGGAGGCCAAGAGCCACGCCCACTCCGTAGTCGGGTTGTGCATGGGAGAACAGGGGATTCCCAGCCGCCTGCTGGGATTACGGGCGGGCAGCGTGTTTACCTTTGCCGCGGCGGTTCCCGGCGAAGAAACCGCTCCCGGTCAAGTGACGGCACGCACGTTACGCGAGGTGTTCCGCATCGATCAACTGGATGCGGCCACGAGAATCTACGGGGTCGCCGGCGATCCGGTGGCGCACTCCCTGTCGCC